>JADFGO010000091.1 GCA_022567655.1 Candidatus Neomarinimicrobiota bacterium | reverse complement strand
TAGGGACTCTGAGCTCTCACTGTCGGAGATCGCAAGTATGTTGGGAGTGGATGCCATCATAGAGGGATCAGTATTTCGGGTAGGTGACAGTGTGCGCATCACAATACAATTGATACACGGCGCTACTGATGAACATCTGTGGGCTGATAGCTTCGACCGCGAACTTAAAAACATATTAATTATGCACAGCGAAGTGGCGAAAGCCATTGCTAAGGAGATCAAGGTCACACTGACTCCGCAAGAAGTGACTCTCCTTTCTAACGCTCGTCCGGTAAACCCTGAGACTTACGAAGCATACCTGAAAGGAATGTACTATCTTGACAAGTCTGATCCTGAACTATTCAATAAAGGCTTGATGTATTTATCTGAAGCGATCGAAAAAAATCCCGGGGATCCTCTGGCTTATACAGGATTAGCGCAAGGTTACATTAATATCGGTCATGGTCCCGCACCACCGCCTGGCGTATGGGCAAAAGCACAGGCTGCAACACTCACAGCATTGAAGCTGGATTCGACTCTGGCTGAGGGTCATGCTGCTTTAGCCCGAGTCAAAGTTTATTATGAATGGGACTGGCCTGGGGCGGAAAGAGAATTTG
Source organism: Candidatus Neomarinimicrobiota bacterium (assembly GCA_022567655.1). NCBI lineage: Bacteria > Pseudomonadati > Fidelibacterota > Fidelibacterota bacterium. Next base: position 7,501 of record JADFGO010000091.1, on the reverse strand, counting down.
AACGTACAATAGAACTCAACCCGAGTTTGGTAAAGAACCGATACCATCATGCGTATTTTCTCTACCTTATGGGACATATGGATGAGGCGATAGTGGAACACACCTTAGCCAAGGAGCTCGACCCGCTTACGCCGCTGTACACTGCATGGCTGGGGGGATTATATTTGTTTGACGGGCAATTCGAAAGGGCGATGGAAGAAGCGCAAAACTCCTTAGCGCTAAATCCTAATTACGGTGAAGGGCTTTTAATACTTGGAGGAGCCTATCTGGAAATGGGAATGCATGAGGAAGCAATCGCAACCCATGAAAAGATGGTGTCCGTCGCTCCATGGTGGAAATACGCTCTCGGCGTCACTTATGCGCGGACAGGTAACATTAGTGGCGCAGAAAAGATACTTGCTGAATTGGAAGAAGCAGAAGCGACTCCGTGGGGTGCGTTCACACTAATCTCTTTGAATGCGGCTTTAGGGAATTTAGATGAGGCTTTCAAGTGGCTGGATTACGAGCAGCCGCATGCATGGATTCCATGGGTTTCTGTATTGCCAGAGTTTGAACCGCTGCGAAGCGACCCGCGCTTCAAGGAATTCCTTGTACGTGTGAATCTCCCTGAGTGAGTATCAGCCGGAGGTAATTGCTAAGAAAACTTATTAAAGTTGAGTCGGCATCCATAATAATATGATTCAAAAACATATTAAATATCAGGTACCCGCACGGTATCGAGTAGCGTGTACGAGTGTAGCGCTTCTTCTTGCATTCCGGGTAAAAACCTGTTACAACCCGGAACGGTGTCTGTTAATTTGAAACACATTTTTATTTATTACCTTTTGAAGATAAACGTATTACCGATGGTTATTTGTTTACCTAACATACTAACAGAAAGAGGTATCAGATGAAAAAACTCACTGCTATAACCATGATATTTGGCTTAGTAGTATTATTAACTACTGTAGCCATGGCGGGCGATGTGGAAGACATTAAAAAGGCAACATTGGAGCATTTTGTGACTTTTAACGCCGGTAACGTAGCTGGGCACGTAGGACACCATCTAAAAGGGCACACCGGATATGGCCTGATGGAGGTCTCCTTGATGTAAAGGTCTATGGCAAAACTGCCGTTGTGACCTGCTATATAGTTGGTACGGTAACGAATACAAATGGCATAACTGAACAGGTGAGGGATCGCAGGACTGCAGTATTAATTAAGAAGGGCAAAAAGTGGATGGAAGTTCATGCCCACAATTCGCCTATTACGACCGCCGAGTAAAAGTAGTTTACTTTGTTGCGGTGAAAGCTGTGATGAGGTCTTGAAAGAGCGGCGGGGGCTGAAACTTCCCGGTAGTTGGGCAGACCTTTCTGAATGAGGACGCGCCGTGATGCCGAGTTATCGTTCCCGCCACTTGTTCCATCAGCTCCTGACTAGCCCTCCCGATAAATCGGGATAAATTTCCTCCGAAGGAGCTCCTTCGGAACACCCCTCTTTATAGAGGGGAATTTTGCCAAAGTGCGGTCATTTTTAATTTGACCTCTTTATAAGTCACAATGTGAAAAGTGATTATTAAATTGTCAGCTGTCTCACACAATTAATAATGGAAAATGATATGTGCTCCTGTTATATTACGAATGTATCTATTATTGTATAAACAATCTTGGACTTTGGCAGGCTTTTGGAAACAGGGAATAACAATTTGATATCTGGTAAAAGCAGGGAGATCATCTCTGGGTCTAAAATCTTGAATGGACTTTCGTCCGAAATATTATTGGGAATCGCTGAAAATTCCTATGAAATGGAATTTAAGGCTGGTCAATTATTCATCAAAGAAGGAGATCCGTTAAAGGGACTTTGCATCATCTTAGATGGGAAAGCGTCCATCGAAAAAATAAATAGCGTAACGGGAGAGGCGATAGAATTACAAACACGTAGCGTTGGTGAATCGCTTGGCGAAATGACATTGATCGATCAGGATACACGGTCGGTGTCTGTGAGGGCAAAATCCGATGTAAAAATAGCTGTTATTAATTTAGAATATATGTCATCACTGTTTGACAAATATCCTAAAACGCTTGCGACGGTAGCGATCAATATCGCCAGAATATTAAGCAACCGCTTGCGCGAATCGGATGAGGTTTCCGCAAAAAAAATTAGATAGCAATACAATCCCTTAGGAATTGGATTTGGACAGAGACAGTACAAGTATTAGAAAACTCACTGCAATAATGTTCATTGATATGGTCGGCTATACCGCCATGATGCAGAAGGATGAGCGCAGGACGCAGGATCTGGTCAAACGGCAGAGAGAACTGATAAAGCCCTTAGTTGTAAAACACGGCGGTGAAGGCCCCTGCTATGTTTTACTCACCTTCGTTGACCTCGATGATCTCGTCTGCTACTAGGCCGTGTGCCTCACGGTGTACTGCCTCAGCCGCTTCTTTATTCGGGGCCTCGCAAAGACAGAAAATACTGCCATCGTCTTCGTTGAACCAGTATTTCAGATACTTCACCCCGTGCTTCTCCTGAACCTCGAGGTCTTTCTTATGGGCTCCTGCGACCGCTTCAGCAGTCAGCCCTTCCACACCTTTGTGAATATCCATATAGAGTGGCATATTGTACTCCTTTCATTCCCATTTTCATAGGGTTTCGATTATGACGCTTAAATGGAACCACTCTCGCCGGAGAGCGGAATATCTGTAGGTGGACTAGCTACTATTTATAAAGAATTAATAGTGGACTCATCATATCGATATTTTTTCCATCTCTGAAAGTAATATAACCAGTCGATAGCATTAATTCAATCTTGATCCTATTCTCATAAGTTGTAATAGTTAGCAAGCAAATGTTAGGTTTCTGGCAGGCAATTTCGTCCAAACGAGGAAGATGGTGTTGCTGAAGTAAGAATAAATTGTGCGAGTCAGGATTTATCCTGACCGCAACTCCTTACACACCCCGTCTTTTGGCTTATGTGGCAGTCAGGACTTGTCCTGACGCTTTGATAAAGAGATTATACGGTCAGGATAAAATCCTGACTCGCACAGAAAAAGTAGCACATACGGGTTGAAAGGGTCACCGCATCCTGCGGGGCAAGCGTATTTGTATTGGTCGGGGGCGAATGATTTTGGCTTTGTATGATATTTAGAATTATACTATATACTGCCGAGAGAAACGAATTATCATAACCAAATGATTTGGAATTATAGATCGTAAGTGGTTATACTACATTTTGAGATGGGGAAAATATCAATTAAATGCGGTTACTAATAATTCTACCTGAATATTAGTTATGCCCAAAAACTCCAAAACGATATATTTACTTAAAGCAAAATAAACTGTTCATAATTCCTTTAATCATACTTATACTTTATGATATGAATAAATTTGAGTGATAGTCATGAGAATAATCGCCATTCCCTTTATATATATATGCTTTTTTGCATTAACGATTTTCGGATTGCCAATCGTTTTAGTGGGACAGCACCCTCTGTCACATAGTTTGACAGAAATTGATTCTAATGCTTTTTACTTCGACATAGAGACTTTAACCCGTCAGCAGCTCAACAATTTACCTTTTCGTCATGAATCGCAAGAGTATTATGGTTTGTTTTCCGGTGCTGTCGTTCAGGACTTTCGCGGCACGGATTTTCTGCACGTTCGTGGCAGCCGTCATGACGAGATATCTTACACTTTCGAAGGCATAGATGTTCGTAGTTCCTTCACGGGACTTAATATGATGCGCTTTATTCCGGAAGCGCTTGAAAGAATAACTCTGCATGGCTCTCCTACCGCTGGCACCGACCACGCAGTGGCTTCAGTGCAGCACAGCCTACGTCGCGGCGGAGGTACTTTTAACTTTACACTGCGCGGTGAATCTGACCAATTTGCGGCAGACCACGAAACTCGTTTCGGAACTTTCTCTTATGGTTATACCAACTTCCTGCTTATGGCCGAAGGCAAAGTATTCAGAGACAATATTCGCTTTTTTGCCGCCGCTGAAAGAGAAACCTTCGATGATCATTACCGCAAATTCTGGGATGGTTTTCGATTCGGCGGACCGGATTTTCCACTGGTTGATACGAATACCGAGCAACCAGTGCAGGAAATCGTCGGCGTTGACGAGATTGTGATCCGTCCCGGTAATATTCCGAACGCAGCAGCGAGTCGGTTTACACTTAACAGCGTCATAACTGCGGATATTGGATCGTTCACTGTTGGAGTCGTAGGGCTGTTTAATAGCGAAAACGAACAGCAAAACAATACGCCAATTTTAAACACCTTTGATTTGGAGCGTATTCCGGAACTAAAACAAAATACCGGTTTGTTGTCGCTGCAGACTGATTATGCCGGACCGAATGCCTGGAGCGCCCACTTTCAATTTGATATCCTTCGTTCAAATGAGAAAGAGACCGACCCGGTTATCGGAGATGATTTACTGTCTCAATCCGGCGATAGTGAGATCATCCGCTCGCTTCGTATCCTCGGTTTCCCATTCAGAACCTCAGGCCATGTGCTTTCGGATTTTACAAAGGCAGAAGAGAATTATTGGGGCTATTCCGGCAATGTCAGAAAGAAAATAGGTGGCAATATCATAACCGCAGGCGGCGCCTATCAGCGCAGGACCCTGCGTCGGTTTACCATTATGTCTTATCAAAATTTCATGTATGTACTTCAAAGTACGGGTCTCACGCCTGGTGAACTTGATGAAGAGCAGTTGTTCCGCATTCGTGAAGTCGGAGATGTACAAGCATTCGGGTATGATGTATTTGGAAATATAATTGAGCAAGCGGATGGCATAAACGACGGGCCTAGGAATCCCGTCAAATTCTCACTTTTCCTGGAAGATCAATTTCGAACAAGGATCTTTAAAATGCAGATTGGATTACTGTATGAATCATTTTCGAGTGATGCCATAATTTATACCGATCCAGCCAATCCGGTGGCTCTTTTTCGACCAGGGAATCCGACATCAGGGACAGAAACAGCCCCTACCTATAATTACTTTTTGCCTAGATTTGCCGCTACTTTCTTCGAAGACAATCGCCTCAGTTTTCAATTCAACTTTGGCCGGTATGTTCAACAAGCTCGCTTCAGCGATGTTTATGCGAGCCGGGGACATCGCTCATTGAGCCGGATAGGTGGAAATATCGAAAGGGACCCGCGGGGATTTGACAGTGAGCCTGTGCCTTCGACCCAATCCGTGTTTAACCTTACTTACAGGGTTAATTCAGCGCTGTTCTTAAAAACCGCCTTGTTTCATAAGAAAATTACTGAACAACTGGTATCAGATCAGATAGAAGTTGACCCTGCATCGCCTTACATCGACTATGTTATTCTTACCAATAGGGGGAGATCGACAGCCCGGGGCGCAGAATTCACATTGCAATTCGAGTTAAGGAGACTAAAAGCTCGGTTGAACTATACATTATCAGATGTAGAAGGCTCCGCCTCGTATCCTATTACCAATCTACAGGACGCCCTATTCGGGGATAAGGAAAAGCTGGAACGTATATCGCAGGAGTCGACTCCTTTAGACTTTAATCAAAGGCACCGTGGCAATGCTTTGATCAGTTACCAAACAGACAAAAAGGCTCCGGCATGGCTGCAAAACACGGGTTTGCATTTTCTATTCCGTTTTAACAGCGGTCATAATTTTAAACTTTATGATGGCGGCTTTGGTTGACCTGTCGCATTATCACCCAGCAGTTTGCTGAGCGACGATGAACCTCGAATGAGAAGAATGGTAATAGCCAACATAATAACGCCCCGGAACTATCAATTTGATTTCAAAATCAACCGCAGCTTTGCTTTTGGGAATTCTCCTTTAACGGCCTATATTTATATTCAAAACTTTTTTAATCGAAAAAATGTCCTGCATGTTTACTGGCGCACCGGTACCACCCAGGACGACGGCTCTTACGATCCTGACCATAGAGAACGGATAGTGGAATTGCGGGGAGAAGAGTTTTTCACACTCTATCAATTCATAAATATTGACCATCGTCAGGAATATGAGTGGGCACAAGGGGGCGATTTATTCGGAAGACCGCGAGAAATTCGCTTTGGTTTACAAATCGAGTTTTGAGTAGGTTCAATAACGCCTCAAGGACAGAACCGCATAATATTTCGAAGAAATTAAGGAAAAAGGGGGTGGGCATTCCACCCCATTAACCGCCTGTATAACACTCATTCAGGAAGATTAGGAATTTGACTGAGCTCTATCAGAGGCGAAAAAAACGTCACTCTCAGGTCACTGTTCCGTGTTAGTGATTAACATTTCACCAAGTAGGTACATCAGAAAGATAAGACTCGACCGAGCAAAACAATTATTGGTACAAAAGGATGGAAACGTCACTGAAACAGCCTATAAAAGTTGCTTTTAGCAGCTCCTCATATTTTACCAAATGTTATAAAGAAGAATTAGATAAAGTTCCTTGAGAATCAGAAAATCTATAGCAATACCATCCTGATCAGTAAATAATACCAACAGGTCACATAATTGATAGAAATTGTGACATCTGTTACATCTTAGAGCGCTTTTTTGCGCTACCTTCAGATTTATGAAACCTTAATAGAGTTTGATCCGTTAATATTGATAATGCGATTTAATGTGGGAGCGAAGTTTGATCAAGAAAAGATTCACCAATATTATATTGGTTACAGCTCTGATTAATTTCTCTGCTCTAATAAATTCTTATAACAAAAATAAACGGAGTCATCTGTGAATTCACTCGTACAAAGGATATTTTCAACAAAATTGATAACTATAGTAATATTGACAGCTCTCCTAAACTCCGGCAGTTCTTTCATCTATGCTGAAGAGGATCCGGGCAACATACCGAATCAACCCCACGATTATAATAAGTTCATTTGCGGAACACGAGCGGACCATGCTCTTCATTTGAAGTCAATACTAAGCCACGCAGAAAATGTGAAACGCTTATCGAAGATCCAGCTCGCTCCGTCCGTTTCGGCTGACTTCGACGATGGCGATGTTGCTGTCATGGTTGATGACGGTACACTTCTCATTCCCCCGGGCTCCAATCCGTTTGACCTCGACGGATTGACACTCTTATTTACTCCGAACGGCAGCGGCGGTTACGATGTTGCAACAGTTGAGTTCACTTTTGATGCGTCCTTAGGAACAAATCTTTTTGCGGGTGACGACACGAATCATGAATTCAATCTTACCGGCGGTTTCTCATTTCCCTTTTTCAATTCGACCCGGACAAATATCTGGGTTCGCTCAAACGGAAACGTCACATTCGGCGCTGTCGGCAACCCAAGTTTCTTTGATCCAGCTGATTTTGGTTTGGAATTACCGATGATAGCAGCATTTTTTGGTGATCTGGACCCGTCGGCAGGCGGCGGAGTATTCGCAAAAGAAGAAGTAACAAAATTCACTGTCACCTGGAACGCCGTACCTGAATTCGGAGTAAGCAATACAAATACAGTGCAGCTTGTTCTAAACGATGACGGCTCATTTCAAATAACATATAATGGAATCGGTATGGTT
>JADFGO010000090.1 GCA_022567655.1 Candidatus Neomarinimicrobiota bacterium | reverse complement strand
CCGAGGAGGGTGAGGCTATCAGCGATAATGGCAAATTCGTGGACTTATGGAAGCGTGAAAACGGTACCTGGAAGATAGATGTGAACATCTTTAACAGCAGTGTACCGCTTCCTGCCCCTGAAGCGCTACCTGCCGCTGAAGAAGAAGAATAACTGCAGAGAATAATGAGTTATTCTTTATTACGTATTAAATGAATCCAAACTACCGGGAGTGAAACTATGATACATAACCGCCCAATCCAATATTTACTCGTTCTGATGCTTGCCGTGCCCTTTCTGGTAAGTTGTACGACAGCGCCACCTCCAGATACTACTGCTGAGGACAGTCAAGCCATAAGAGCTGCCAGCAAGCAATGGGAAGATAACTTCGACTCCGGCGATCTTGCCGCTTTTGCTACACATTACACAGTAGAGGCAAAAGTTCTTCCGCCGAACAGTGCAATTATTGTCGGTAGGGAGAGTATACAAGAATTTTTCCAGGGTTTCTACGACGTAGGTGGAAGTGATTTACAACTCACAGTGATAGACCTTCATGTGAATGGTGATATGGCGCACGTGGTCGGCAAGTATACGCTCACCATACAGCCTGAAGAGGGTGAGGCTATCAGCGATAACGGCAAATACGTGGAGATATGGAAGCGTGAAAACGGTACCTGGAAAATGAGTACGGCCACCTGGAACACCAGCCTACCGCTTCCGATCCCTGCCGCTGAAGAAGAAGAATAACTGCAGAGAAGAACAGGGGCTGTTTACAGCCGATTACTTAAGCGGAAGAAACTCTAAGAACCTAATTTCTAAAGTTTCGTAAGGTAGTTTAGTAACCCGCTTTTTGTGCCGCTTTCGGTTCGGTTTCAATCGTTTGAGCAGCCAGATCTGTAACGGTTTCCTGCCTCAGCAGGGGTTGCGGTAGAGCGGGGTTTTGAAAAAATTCAGAATGTACTTCTTCCCAGTTCGATTTTAACGCCGTGGCGTTAAAGAATACCATTCCACCGATGTTCGTCCCCCTCACATCGGCAATTTGATACGCTATTTCCTTCCAGCCCCATCCCTTTTCTCCTTCCGCCATGTACACTGCTATTCCCGCAAGAATCGAATTCGGCTTACGGGTTCTTTTGTTCCAGTTCTGAACTATCTCGGTAAACGATGATGTATAGTGATCACGCCTTGTATAGATCATCGGAACAATGAAATCAAGCCATCCCTCCTCTATCCAGGGTACGGCGTCCTGGAAAGCTACATCGTAACCGCTCCATCCGGGAAGCCTGTATTTACCTAATACTGCGGCAGAAAGCGCTATATTTTCATTCACGTATTTCACACTATCCCTGATGGCTCGAACGAGTTGGTGGATATTGTCTCTTTGCCAGTCATCCCAGTTGAGGGCATCCTGATTTGCATTCCGCCGCTTAAATTCCGATAAGCTCGTCGAATCATGGGAATAGCCAAGTTGCATTGCGCCTTCGGGATACCGGATATAATCGAAGTGAATTCCATCAACGTCGTACTTTTCGGCTATGTCGATGACCACCTTCAATATATGCTCTCTCACTTCAATATTTCCGGGACTGGCATAGACGTAATGATTGCTCAATTTCATTGGGCTTCCGCTGATGTCTGCCACTATCCACTCCGGATGCTCGAGGTATGCGTGTTTCGGGGTGCTTGCACCGGGAGGATCGACACCCTTCCAGAGCGTAAATGTATTGACCCATGCGTGCAGCTTCAACCCGAGCGACTCAGCCTCCATTATCGCGAATGCAAGCGGATCCCAGCCCGGATCAACTCCGAGTACGCCCGATAGATCTAATGCCCATGGTTCATATTCAGATTGATAATAAGCATCGAAACTTCCTCTGACCTGGAAAAAAACCGTATTTAGATTTGATTCTTTCGCTACCCTGAAAAGTCTTTTTATCTCTTTTTTATGGTCGTCGGGTTCCATTGATCCGGTTCTTGTTGTATAATCCCAACGAGTCACCCACACTCCGCGGGTCTCATAAACGGAACCGGTGCGCAACTCCTCCCTGCACACGAATGAACTTGCGCTGAACGAAGACAACAGCAGCATAAAGGCTGCTATCTGTTTAGAGTAGGCTATGTTTAATTTCAATTAAGTATTGTAAAACTAAAATTTAGTTGGGTAATTATAATCCCCACCGTTTAAATAAACCAGCACTTTTTGCGGATTTATTCAACCCTGAACCTCTGTTCGCGACTGATCAGGAGTTATTCGGTTTATTTTTAATCAGATCTTGACTTATATAACGTGTTCTGACTTTCAGGGTCTCGTCAAAACCCATTTTAGCCCAGAAATCATTTGAGGCGTCATTTACCGAGCCGGTTATGAGATCAATATATTCCACATCATACGACTCAAGGAACTCTATTCCCGCTTCCACAAGCTTCATACCGATGCCGGACCTTCTGTACTCCCCGGTAACTGATACGTCTCTTATATACCCTGATTTTATCGTTGCCGTATATGATAAGCCGACCCTTACCTGGGCAATCAGCATTCCCACTACTTTCTCTTCTTCTTCAGCCACGAAAATCGTTGATGAAGGGTCATCGAAGAGACCGGTAAAATTGGATGCTACAACGACATCAGCGTTCTCGGAGACGCGAAAATCCGGATGCATTCCTTTGTGGGTCTCCATCATTTCGTGCCAGAGGGCTAATAAAGCGTCGATATCTCCTGAATTCGCCCTTCTTATCATTTCCAAGCTCTTTCCACCGAAGCCGGCTAACCCGTTATATCCTCTCCCCCGTCGGCACGGATAATGTTTCCCGTGACCCAATTAGATTCCATGAGAGTCAGCATAGTAATAATCTTTGCGACATCCTGCGGTTTTGTCAACCTGCCGGAAGGATTAGCATTCAGCGCTCTCTCGATCATCTTATCGTTTGCGGGTATCTTTCGCAGGGATGGAGTGACTGTTACGCCCGCCTGGATACAATTTACGGCAATCTTCTTTTTCGCTAATTCAAATGCGAGCTGCCGCGTATGAGATTCAAGAGAAGCCTTTGCAGCGGAAACTGCACCATAGTTGGGCCAAACAACGTGCCCGCCCGCGCTTGTCATGGAAATAATTTGACCCCCTGCTCCGATTAGTTTCCTATAGATCAGATCCTGAGTCCAATAGATGAGACTGTTTGCCATGACGTCAAGTGTGAGCTCTACCTGTTTTTTCGTTATCGCGTCCTTTTTTGTATCCGCAACGAACGGCAGAAGGCTCCCGAACGCGAGTGAATGCATCAGCAACTTGACAGGATTTCTAACGCCTTTTGTCTCTTTTTTAAGAATCTTCAGCGCTTCATCCCTTTTGCCCTCGTCAGCCGCGTTTATGTTGAAAAACAGCGCCTTCACACCTTTTGACCTTATATTGCTCTTAACTCGATTCACTGCCGGCATAGAGGAACGGCGGTCGAAGTGGATCCCGCAAATGTTAAATCCCGCTTTAGCGAGTTCAACCGAAGTAGCGCCCCCAAAACCGCTCGAAGCTCCTAAAATAACCGCCCATTTTTCGTTTCCCTTTGTTTTAGAGGGCATAATTTCTCCTTAACTGAATTAAAATTTTTATCTCAAGGCAGGAAGATAAATTACACTCCAAGAATTATGCAAGACAAAAGGAGAATGGCGTTCAGGAATCTTTGTTATAAATCGAAGTAAAAGCTGGCATCGACGAACGAGCGGAATTCAAGTGCTTGCTGTGTACCCGAGACGGAATAGAGAAACGGTATATCCACCCCCGTCTCAACAGAGAAGACCCGAACCGGGTTCCAGAGGACGCTCGGGGCAACAAATGTGATCGTTCCGCCCGTATTAGGGTTCTCATAACCGTCAATGGTCACGCTTGCGGAGCTTCGCCCTTTGAATCTAAAAGAGAGTTGCGATATTGTGTTCAGCCGGCGGCTAATAACGATTGAGTAAAAAATCTCCCTGCCGTATTTCAAGCCGTCGGCGTTCGTTCCCGGTAATCGTATCAGACTCGAGACTGAACCGCTCCACCCGGACGGTAAGTGAGTTTTGTAGTAATAACCCCATAAAAGAAAATCCCATGCGCCGGTCCCCGGTTGAAGATTAAAATTCAAATCCGTGCCGTCATTCACGAGATCGATCGAACCGCTCGGGAGTTTGAATCCGGAACCGACAGCTATCTCCCTGCTCGAGGCTATATTCAGCGGTTTGAGGCTGTATTTCAACACGAAACTCATATCTCCCATGCCGTCCGCGCCAAAGGTTTTTCCGCTGATAAAACTCCGTCTGGTCTTCACGTAGGGAGCTGACAGCGTAATCCCCAATCTTTTCGTTATTCCGTAATGAGCCTGAACTGTATATGCCTGAACAGATCCGCGACCCACAACGTTGCTATCCGTTCTTTTACTGCCGACAAACGTACCTTCAAGACTGTTATATTCATGTCCGAAACTTATCCTGAGCGTCTTTTCCGGAGTAACGCCGATCTCAAACGAGCTTGCGGATGCTGATCCTGTTGTGCAGCAGAGCTGAGCGTCAGCCTGACCAACTACACCAAAGGCGGCAAAGAGTAATAAACCGATTTGAACCTGTTTAACTATCCCGTTACCCTCCCCATAACTCAGTATTCCGATTGAAGGCGCTCCACGCAAACCAATAAACTACAAATGAATCAGGTCTCTCAAGTCTCTCTCCCTTGAGCGTACCGTCAATCGCTTCCCCGCTCAGATTCCATGTGCTTCCGGTTTGATCATCTATGAAATTAACGTTTCTCAGGTTACCGCTGTCTGTACCGGCTTTAAACTTGAACGTCAGATTTTGACCGTTTACCGATGAAATGAATGCTCTCATCATTCTCGAAGGTTTATCTCCAAAAACGGCAATGGGTACATTGTCCACGCTGTCGTTAAAAATTTTTCTGCCGGCTCCGAAGACTGACATCGGATAGGCTTTGGTCCCGCTTCCTGCGTAAACACCCAACACTCTTATCTTCGGCAATAGACGGGAATCGGAATAGCTCATTTGAAACAACGGACTCGAATTCGGCCTCCGGTAACCCTCATAAAATAGCTGGTCATAGCTGCCGGGGCTTCTGCCTCCTGAGTTCCTGGACAAGATCAAAGTGCCGGGATATAGATTTTTCCATGAACCCCACTCGATTTCTGTATGATCTATCAGTTTTAACTTTGTATCTATCAGATCCCCTCTGTCAGCCTGAAGACGAAGCTGCGGCCAATTGCTGTCCGTCTGCCTGTCAAACATGATCAAGTTATTCTGGAGCAGTAATCCCGATACTCCGAATGTTTTTACGGAACCCGATATATTAGCTTCAAACGCTACGCTTGAACCTGTCAACGGACAAAACGATAAGGTATACGGCAGCAGCTTTTCAGGTTCATTTACGATTTCGTGCTGATCCATAATCTTATGAGGGTATGCATATGCCTGGTTGTTAATTACTATACCCGCTACTAAAGCTGTATCAGCCAGCCAGTCCCCCTCCGCTGCCGGATCCCATTGCGGATTCGTGATGGCGGGAATTCCGTCTTTCGGCACTCCACCTGACACGACAGCGTCCGGAAGCTCGTTCCATCCTTCCAGGTTGGGATCGGTACTATTCGTACAGCCCCATAGAAAGAACGCTGACGTTAAGGTAATTACAAACTTATACAATTCAATTCCCTTCTTCCGTGCACCGGCTGCGAATCAGGGTTCTCCCTGATTACCGCAACTATTGAAATCGCTCCGTTCATCTTAATCATTTGATTCTCTCAACGCATTTCATAATCAATGGAATGTTATTGATAAAAGTAGGAACAACATGTAACTCAGATTACAACAGGATTTTTTCTTGAAATTACTCGTTTTCTATAGGCATAGGAGCTTCCTGTTGAACTCCTGCCCCGTGTATGTAAACCAATCTTCCACCTAAATAACCTACACGCAATATCAGAAAAAAGCTGATTCCCGCCAATACCACATATCCCCAACGCAGCCACGAATTTAATTTGTTTTTAATCTGCATCCAGGCTCGCGCAATCCCTAAGAGAAGTATATAGAAAAATGTGAAGGTTGCGAGGTCTTCATGTTCCTCGACAGCATCATGGAGATCTTCCGACATTGGTTTGATCAGGTCTTCAGCTGACTGACCGCTGAGTAATGCCGCTAAAGCAAAAACAACCGCCAACAGCAGCAAAACAGCGCCGAAGTCAGTCCAGTGTTTCGAATCCCGCACAGTGCCTACGAGGTCGAAAAAAAAACTGATCGTAATAAGGACTATCGGAAAGTGGACAATCTGTGGGTGAAGCGGGATATCGGTCAAATCAGTGCTTTTGCGATTCAAGCCAGCGTTCGGCGTCCATAGCAGCCATACACCCGGTTCCGGCTGCGGTTATCGCCTGTCTGTAAACGTGATCGGCAACATCCCCCGCGGCGAATACGCCCTCTACGTTCGTTTGAGTAGAACCGTTGTTCACCTTGACGTAACCGACATCGTTCATATCGACCTGCCCCTTAAAAATGCCGGTATTCGGGATGTGACCGATGGCTACGAATACACCCTGCACAGGAAAGTCAGTTTGTTTGCCCGACTTGACATTCCGCAGTTTAACTCCGGTGACACCATTGTCATCACCGACGATTTCATCGACAGCGCTGTCCCATATGAACTCAATTTTATCGTTTTTCATAGCCCTGTCCTGCATCGTTTTTGATGCCCGAAGCTCATCGCGCCGGTGAACTACATGAACCTTTTTCGCAAATTTTGTAAGGAAAGTCGCCTCTTCCATCGCCGTATCTCCGCCGCCCACAACCACCAATTCCTGATCGGCAAAGAAGAATCCGTCACAGGTCGCACATGCCGACACACCGCGCCCCATATATTCCTTTTCCCCGGGTATGTCGAGGAATAAGGCTGAAGCCCCTGTACTTATTATTACCGTGCCCCCTGAGTAAGTTCCGCTCTCGGTTTTTACGGTGAACGGTCTTGCGGAGAAATCGACTTCGGTCACAGTCTCATACTTACATTCGGCACCGAACCTGCTTGCCTGCTGTCTCATTTTATCCATCAGCTCCGGTCCGAGTATCCCATCGGGAAATCCGGGAAAATTCTCCACATCCGTTGTAATGGTAAGCTGACCTCCCGGTTGAATTCCCTCAAGCACAAGAGGCTTAAGGTTCGCCCGCGCGGCGTATAGCGCTGCTGTCAGACCGGCAGGTCCTGACCCTATTATAATTACGTTTCTCTCATTTTCGCTGTTCACATTCATAAAATTCTCTTTCGATCACTCCTGCACAATTAATTCTTTCATTAAATCGCCCATATTATTTAACGATTCGAGGTTCCAAATAGTAGCTTTTATTTTCTCTCTCTTATCGTTATCCATTAGAGAACTCGTGAGAGATTCAAACTTCATATCCAGCTCCTCCTGTGTCATCGGCTCCCGCGGATCTCCTTTCGGATACTCAACTTCAGCTTTAAAAGTGGAACCGTCTGTAAGGGTAATTACGACTTTTGAAGGCTGCTTCTCCGGGAACATCCTTTCGAACTCCTCACTTGCTTCTCCAATTATCTTCGGCAACACTGCCTGTATTTGAGGATCGTTTATCCTTTCAACACTAAACTGGTCGGTGGTGATCTTCCGGTCCACCACCGCCGCCGCGATTGTATACGGAAGGCTGTGGTCGGCTGTTTCACGATTCTTCGGATTATATTTCTCAGGGTCAAAAAGAATATCCACCGCCCTGGCTATCGTAGTTACCTTAATCTCTTTGATATCATCGGGCTGAACGTCATGATCTCTCACTATTTTCAATGCACAGGTTATATGGGAATGCGTCAGCGCTTCGGTCGGAAACGCTTTCATTGAGCATTCGAGGATTTTGAACGAATCACCGAGACCGCCGAGAAGAGCATCCTCATCCCATTCCGGTCCCATTATCTCGTTCAATCCCTCCTTACCTTCGAATATCGCACGTGTGCCTGTATAACCCTTTTCCGCCATGAGCGCTGCAATTACTCCGCTCTGGACAGCCATCGGATCGACGGTGTTTTTCATCATTGACAGCTGACCCGCAGCTGCCGCGCCGGTAGTAAAATTATGTCCGCCGGATATTCCGATTGCGTT
>JADFGO010000089.1 GCA_022567655.1 Candidatus Neomarinimicrobiota bacterium | reverse complement strand
GGCATGGACTCGCAGGAGATGACCCTTGAACTGAAAGGAAGCGTCGAGAAACTTTCCGGCAGCGCTACAATCGCCGGAAAAAAGATGAAGCTGAACTCGCCGGTAATTTCATCTTTCAGGATTGCGTTTTCGTTTCCCGCGGATTCCATCGATATATCAGGAATTGTGATGATGTCGGGGAAATTAAGCGAGAAAGGGATAGTGGGTGTCGGAAGCGCACCCGGAAACAAGAAAATAACTTGGAAATTGACAAAATCAGCGACCGAAGAAGAGGATGAAGAAGATAAAGATTCCGAAGAATTAGCCCCTGCAACCGCGACTATTACTTATCCTCTTGGAGGATTCGGAAGGAGAACTCTTCCGGTTCAAAGCAAATCGGTTCTTGTCAGGAACGCAACCATATGGACAAGCGGGCGGGCGGGAATAATGAAAAATACCGATCTCCTGGTGAAGAACGGAAAAATATCTGAAATTGGAAAAAACTTGAAAGCTCCAAAGAACTCTGTAATTATAGACGGCACGGGCAAGCATATTACGCCCGGACTCATAGACGAACACTCGCACACGGCAATGACCCGGGGCGTGAATGAAGGAAGTCAGGCGGTTACCTCCGAAGTAAGGATAGGAGACGTATTAACCGGCGATTATATCGGCTTGTACAGAGAGCTTGCCGGAGGGCTTACCATGTCTCAGGAACTGCACGGGTCGGCTAATCCGATTGGAGGGCAAGCGGCGATCATTAAAATTAAATACGGCTCCCTGCCTGAAAAGTTGAAATATACCAAAGCGAAGCCGACTATAAAATTCGCTCTCGGCGAAAATGTGAAGCAGAGTAACTGGAATCCTCCTGTCCTCAGATATCCCCGCACACGATTGGGTGTGGAACAGATATTCAGGGACGAATTCAGAGCCGGGCTCGACTACAAAGCCGCAAGAAGGAAGAAGGGTGGTCTGCCCGTAAGGAGAGATCTCGAGCTCGATGCTATCGTGGATATTATGGAAGGAAAGATGTTCGTTCACTGCCACTCATACCGACAGGATGAGATCCTGATGCTTATGAGGGTGGCGGAGGATTTTGGCTTCCGGATAGCGGTATTCACCCATGTACTCGAAGGATATAAAGTTGCAGATGAAATGAAAAAGCATGGAGCGGGTGCATCTACCTTCTCGGATTGGTGGATGTATAAGTTCGAAGTGTACGATGCAATACCATATAATGGAGCGTTGATGCACGACGTGGGAGTGCTAACCACTTTCAATTCGGACAGCGATGAGCTTGCGAGAAGGATGAATCTCGAAGCTGCCAAAGCGGTGGCATATGGCGGAGTAAGCGAGGAAGAGGCTTTGAAGTTTGTAACTATCAATGCGGCTATACAACTGAAGGTCGATAAGTGGACCGGTTCCCTTGAAAAAGGTAAGGACGGAGATTTTGTTGTATGGAGCGGCCATCCGTTAAGCACATTGACAATAGCGGAACAGACCTGGATAGAAGGAACAAAGTGGTTCGATATAGAAGAAGATGCCGCCTTGAGAAAGTCTGTCGACGAAGAAAGAGAAAAACTGATCCAAAAAATATTAGCCTCTGGAGAGAAAAAGAAAGAGAAAAACGACGAAAAAAATAAGAAGGATAAAGAATCCGGCAATACCGGGAGGGAAGGAATATGAAGGCAAAAATAATATACTCCACTCTCACTATCGCGCTGGTTTTCATGAGATTGACTTCACTGACCCCGGCATCTGACGAAGTTCCCTCTAAAAAGCAGGATCATCCGATCGCACTCGTAGGCGGGACTATCCACACGATTTCCGGTCAGACGATAGAGAACGGTACCATCTTGTTTGATAACGGAATAATAACAGAAATAGGGAATGACGTTAACCTGTCTTCCCGTGTCGAGAGCATTGATGTTTCAGGTAAGCATGTTTATCCGGGTCTGATAAACGCCGATACGCGTCTCGGACTGATTGAAGTCGGTTCCGTTCCCGGATCGCGTGACGACAGGGAACTCGGCTCGATGAATCCTAACGTGAGAGCGGAAGCGGGATTGAACCCGGACAGCGAGCTGCTCTCTGTAGTGAGGGCGCACGGAATAACCGTAGTAAACTCATTTCCTCGGGGAGGGATCATCTCCGGAAAGTCCGCAGCGATAATGCTCGACGGCTGGACTTGGGAAGACATGACGCTGAAGGCTCCGGTCAGTATGCTTATGAATTGGCCCAGGATGACCATAATAAGTGCGTGGTGGTTTGATAAGAGCAAAGAGGATCAGATAAAGGAACAAAAGGAGGCGTTAGACAAGATCAGTGTGTTCATGGATGAAGCGAGAGCATATATGATCGCGAAGGAGGCGTCGGGTAAAAAAGGCATACCCAGCCATGAAGTTGATCTTCGATTAGAGGCTATGATTCCGGTCCTGAAAGGTCAACTGCCGATGTGGATAACCGCGGATGAGATACGGCAAATACAAGGGGCGATCGACTGGGCTGAATCAGAGGGAATCAAGACTGTTATTTTAGGTGGTGAAGATACCTGGAGACTCGCGAGTGAATTGAAAGAAATGAATATTCCGGTGGTCATCAGTGAAGTGTTGCTTACGCCGTCAAGAGATTGGGAAGCTTACGATTCAAGATATACTCTCGCCAATAAACTATACGAGGCAGGAGTTCAATTCTGCATGGGGTACGCAACATTCGCCGGTGAGCAGCACAATATACGGTATAATGCCGCAATGGCTGTGGCATTCGGACTTCCGGAGATTGAGGGAATAAAATCTATCACTCTTTACGCCGCTGAAATAATGGGAATAGACGATAGGGTCGGTTCTCTCGAAAACGGGAAGGATGCCACTATAATAGTGACAGACGGCAGTCCCTTGGAAATAACTACCTCCGTTGAGCTGGTATTTATTCAGGGAAGAAAGATAGATCTGGACAACAAGCACAAAAGGCTGTACCGGAAATACACCGAAAAGTATCGTCAAAAAGGACTTATAAAGTAAAGGCGGGTTAGAAGGATTTACCTATCAAGATAGGCAGCAAAATCAGCGCTGCCTATTTTCCCTGACAGAGATCAATCACTTTTTAACGCGGTTGTAACACTGTGCAGCAGGTCTTCAACAAGACGCGCCGGTTTCTTGAAGAACATTAGGTTGTCGCGTTCCAGCTTATTTTTAATGTCTTCAACGTAAGCAAATCCTGACGAAAATATAATTTTCTGGTTCGGCGTTTTTTTCCAAATTTGTTCGGCAAATTGAAATCCATCCATCCCGGGCATTTGGATGTCGGCGATTATAATGTCGGGAGAAAACTGATCGAACACCTTTAGTGCGGATTTACCGTCCATCGCAGTTTCGACATTATAACCGGATTTTGTCAAAAATCTCCTGTAGCTCTGGCAGAGCATCGGTTCATCGTCAACTATGAGAATCTTAGCCGAAACAGGTTCACCCTTCGCGACGGAGAGGGAGACGCTGAATGTGGAACCCTTTCCTTTTGTAGAAATAACGTCGATCTTCCCATTGTACTCGACTTCAATAATGTCCTTTACTATCAAGAGCCCTATTCCGGTACCTACGTCCTCCTGCTTGGTAGTAAAGTACGGATCGAATATTTTCGGCAAGTCATTTTTCGGGATTCCTGTGCCGGTATCGTAAATCTTAGTAACGACGAATTTCCGTTCCTCATCCATAAGCGTTGATATCACCAGATTTTGGGTTTTTCTTCCCTGCATCGCTTGAAGAGCGTTGAGAATCAGATTTCTGAAGACCTGGTCTAATTTATCTTTATCAACATTTACCTTAGGCAGTCTTTTGCCGAGATCTAAGGTTAATTTAACTGTCTTCATTTGTCCGATGGTTTTGAGGGTTTCCACGAGTTCCTTAATAACATTGTTCACATTGATATTTTTTCTTTTCGAGAGTGTCGGCTTACCGAGTCTCATGTAACCGGAAGCAAGGCTGATAATATGCTGTATCTCTGTGTTCATATCTTCCACGATTTCATTAATCGATTCATCTTCCATCAGATCTGAAATGACCTCTGCACATGCTGATATCACCTGGAGCGGATTATTAAGTTCATGGGCAATTTTCGATCCCATCTGTCCTAATGCCGCAAGCTGCTCGGTGTGAACAAGCTGGGACCTGATCTGTTTCTCTCTATCATACAGCTCTTTGAATGCGTTATTAGATTCGATCAGTCTCGACTGGCTGTGCAGCAATTTATTGAGCGCCTCCTGGCGGTCACTGACGTCTTTGCCTAAGATTATCAGGGTTTCGTCATCAAGAATCGGGTTATAAGTAAACTCATAGTGAGAACTGCCGATGATCGCGCCTGCAGTGATATTTTCTTCGTTTTTAAAAGCTAACTCCATTCTCCCGGCGTGACTCGGAGGGAGAATTTTATTTATATTTTTTTTACCGATCTTATATGCTTTAAGTAATTTTTCGACCGCCGGATTGATATACAAAAGATCCCCTGATTTATTGAATTTCATGATCAAATCAGGATTTATGTTCGGTATCTTCTCAAGATCACGGTTGGCTTTTCCCAGTCTCTCTCTCTCATGTGCTAAAGCAAGAATAGAGGCAATCGATTCGACGAATCTAATTTCCGTTTTATCAAATCCTCCATCTCTCTTTTGTTGAGAGAATATAAATCCTTTTAGGTTTTTCCCCGCGCTGATAGGTACAACCAGCGCATTAGATTTATCACTTTTTAGCTCTTGAAGTATTTTTGTTTCTCTTCCGGACTTAATATTGGACTGCGAAAGTAATGTTTCGTATTTGTTCTGTTTAATCCATTTTGAAGGGAGTTTATCTTTATCGAGAAACCTCTTCCGAACCCTTCCCGCAGAGCCGTTTTCTACAAGCACTTCGAATGAAGGTGACCTATCGTACTTCCAAAAAATCGCGGTGTAATTAGAAGAAAGACCTGAAGCTATGGAAGAATTAATTGATTTTAAAATCGATGCCCAATCTTTCCCTTTGAGCGCTGAATCGGTTGCCTCTGATAAGTAATTTAGCATCGGTTCTTGTAGCGATTTTTTGTTCTTTTTCATTAAGCGTTAGAAAATTCCCCCACAAAATCTCCCTTAGTTTTATCTTCTCAGCAAATATTTTTGCACTCACTATAATATAGAGCTTGAAGTCTGAATTAGTAGGAGAATATGAGCGGCTGAACCGACAAAATTTCTCATTATCAGCGGAGTCGGGAAAAAGGGAATAGGCTTAAATGTCGGGTTTAGAGATGCAGAATTAGATTTTGTCAACGCTTCCGGATAAGAGATTATCATCGAGAGCGCAAATTAATTTAAACCTATGAATCAGAGCATTAGGATCGGCCTTACCGTTCGACTGAACATTCCAAAGCATCTTCATAGCTTCACTCTCATCCTTATCATAGATAGCTTTCTGTTCATCAAAAAAGCTGTATATACCCTCGTACAGAACATAGAGAGGACAGTAAGAATTGAACTGCAAATAGTTTGAGCGGCAATCCTGACATACGAAACAATCGTTCTCGTCAATATCGTAGGCATATTCAGCGCCTGAACCGATAATAGAGTAAAGTTTTTTATTTGCAATTCGAAGCTTTCCGATGTCGGTAAAAAAGTTTTCATGCGCCCCGCAGTTTACCAGAGCATCTTTTTCTTGACCGCATAAGGGACAAACGGGCAGATTGATTTCTGTGCGTTCTTCCAGATCGGTTGAATACTCTTCAATAATAGATTCATATATTTCCATACTTACTCCTTTTGTACGCCTAAATGTAGGAGTTTTATCTCTCTATGTCAAGAAAAAAGTGAACATAAGGCGTAAGTTTATTTAAGCTTTAATCTTTCTTATTTAACCGGTATATTTTCGTGTACACCGATTTATGAAATTTACTTTTAGACGAGTCTAATCCGGAGGAATTCTAATTGGCAAACAACGTAACCGAGCTGATAAACGAAAATGAATTACGCTATCTCGAACAACTCAA
Organism: Candidatus Neomarinimicrobiota bacterium; assembly: GCA_022567655.1. Classification (NCBI taxonomy): domain Bacteria; kingdom Pseudomonadati; phylum Fidelibacterota; species Fidelibacterota bacterium. Next base: position 2,130 of record JADFGO010000089.1, on the reverse strand, counting down.
GGAATTCGTAAGGATTCCGAGCGTAAGTGCGGACCCCGATAGAAAAAAGGAGGTTTTGTCTTGCGCTAACTGGGTAAGGGATGAATTAGAGCGCATCGGGTTGGATAATTCGGAAGTTATGGAGACAGATGGACATCCGGTTGTATATGCAGAGTGGGTCAGAGATGAAAAGAAGCCGACCGCTTTGATATATGGTCATTATGACGTTCAGCCCGAAGACCCGGTGGAGCTTTGGGATTCTCCTCCATTTGAGCCCACAGTGAGAAACGGCGGACTGTACGGGCGGGGAACAGTGGATGATAAGGGTCAGATATTGCTTCACATGAAGGCGGTTGAAGCGCTTATACAAAGCGAGGGATCGCTCCCGATCAATATCAAATTTATCATCGAAGGAGAGGAGGAGATAGGAAGCCCTAATCTCGTCCCACTGATAAAAAATAACGTTGAAAAGCTCCGGGCTGATCTGGTATTGATTTCGGATTCACACATGTTTGCAAAAGGAATACCTTCCATATGCTATGGATTGAGGGGCTTGGTGTATTTTGAATTGACCGTTGAGGGAACAAAGAGCGATCTTCATTCAGGGACGTTCGGCGGGGCGGTTATAAACCCTGCCAATGCGCTTGCCGGGATCATATCAAAATTGAAGGATGAGGACGGCAGGATTCAGATACCCGGAATATATGACGATGTTTTAGATTTGACCGATGCCGAAAGAGAAGCATATGAAAAATTACCATTTGATGATGAGAAATATCGAGAGGCTCTCGGAGCACCGGCACTTTTCGGAGAAAAAGGGTATTCCACGCTTGAAAGAACATGGGCGAGACCTACACTCGACGTTAACGGTATTATATCCGGATATACGGGTGAAGGAGCCAAAACCGTCATCCCGGCAAAAGCGTCCGCAAAAATCAGCCTCCGGTTAGTTCCGAATCAGGACCCGTTAAAAATTGAGGAGTTATTCAAATCATACATTGATGAAATTTCACCGGATGCGGTAAAAGTCACAGTTGAATCTCTGCACAACGGAATGCCTTATATATCCCCTACCGACAATCCGATATTCGACTCGGTCAGAGAAGCCCTGAAAAAGGGGTTTGGGGCTGACGCCGTGTTGATGAGGGAGGGCGGCTCTATCCCTGTCGTCACCGATTTTGCGGAGATTTTGAATACACCTGTCATATTGATCGGTTTCGGGCTTCCTGATGAGAATGCGCACGCTCCAAACGAATGGATCGACCTTGAAAACTTTCAGAAGGGAATTTTGTCTATGGCATATCTGTATCAAGGTTTAGCGAAAGACGGAGTGTAGATTAAGTAAATATCTGCACCCCGATGAACGGGTACAAATTTTTCAGTTCAGAGAGTCTAAACTCTCCAGAATTTCTGAATTCTCCGGGAACCTCCCGAGTTGCTTTTTCGAAAAGATATTTTCTCCGTTAACAACAACTTCAAAGACTCCTTTGTCGGAAGCTATGAGTTCGCTCTTAACATCAAATTTTGTTTCGATTTCAGCCGCCAAACTGGTGGCTTGAGGCAGATAGCCTCAGACGCTGCAATATTCGATACTGATATTCAAGTCATTTCCTTTTATCAAAAGTTTTCCGGCTACTGAATTTACACAGGTTTAAATCAGATACAAGAAAATGTGCATGTCTATGTTCCGCCGGGAAATTCCTTCGATATGATCACTTCTATATAGTCTTTCACTTTATGAAGGAAAAGCATAGGTCCGGGCTCAGCCGGGTTTAAGCCTCTGTCGCGAATGTAATCGTATTCAATTATAAAAAAGATGGCGTTTTTCAATGTTAACCCTGTCTGGAATGATAAGGTTTCGTAATGAGACCGAAGCGATTCATTTTTATCGTTTTTTATTTTCAGTCTGAGGAGTCTGCTTGCGAGATTGTTTTCATTTGCTTCGGGTAACTGTTTTTTGAGTTTTTTATACACGTCGATTTGAGCTTTAACGTCGTTCTTCCATCCTGACCAACGAGAAAAAAATATACCCACAGCGAGAAGCAAAATCGCCAGAATTAAGTATAAGAATATCATAACAAATTATTTTATGTTTGCTCACCCATAATGACGGTGAAAAATATATCCAGCTTTAAAATCAATGTCAAAGAA
>JADFGO010000088.1 GCA_022567655.1 Candidatus Neomarinimicrobiota bacterium | reverse complement strand
TAACAGCGCTGTGCTTTCTGTTCATCAGATGGGAATTGAACCGGAGAGGCTGGAAATCGTTTAAATAGCAGCCGATTCTGATCAGCTGTTTCTGACCCAACACACTCTTAAAAAACCGTCAAAATGATTCTGATGATCTTAACCCGAACGCAGCAGCAAATTTGAGCTTGCTGAGCGGAGATTTGATAAAACTGTCCGAAATGACGATGAATTGTCTCAATTATCTAAGTATTGAGAACGTTGGAATCAACGATATATCGGAGAACTGTGAGGCTACCGTAAAAACCGTGATAAAAATGAAATGCAAAGCAAGTAAGGGGGCAGCTCTCATGGTAAATCTGAATTCGATAGTTCCTCATATACAGTACTACTTCGATCAAGTTTCCATTAACCTTGACAATCAATTGCACACCTACTATTTTAATTTACCGCTATATTTTCTCGGGGCGATCAGAATATGGACTACCGGAACGAAAGAAGTCCAACTGGAGAAGGTTGAGATCTACTTGAATGACAAACACAAAATAAAATTCAGCGGAAATAGCATTTCGATCGATGATAAAGGAGCGTTCAACTCGCCATTAGTTCTTATTCCTCTATAGAGGGTGTCAATAATGTACGACATAAAAGGTAGACTCAGATGGTATCACCCGAATCTGTCTGAGGAAGGCGAAGGTTTTCTAAGATGGCAGCATAGAAGAGGGATGGACTCTATGCGTGCCGGATCGATAGCCACAATTGTTTTACCGATTTTGATCTACATGTTCTGGGCGCAGCAAGGTGTACATACGTTACTCAGACAGGTCATACCCTTTGTACTGATAGGCTTGATAGGGTTTACGTCAACGTTCCTTCCCTTCGTAGTTAAACACATTAACGGATTTAATATCTTCTCTATAATAGTCTTGGGGCAATTGATGGCATGGGGTTTAAATACGGTGATATCGTTTCCAAAGATAGAAATAATATTCGCCCCGGTCACACTGCTCCTCATCGTAATAGCCACTACCCCGATAAAACCTGTGTGGCTCCTCGTTTTCACTTTGTTCACTGATACGTCCATGTGGATTCGAAATCGGATAATAAATTTTGATTCATTCGGAGAGATGCCCACCGACCATTATTTTGAATACTTCAAACTTTTCTTACTCGGTTTTCTTGCCATGACTCTAAGAGCCGTTATTTTGAATACACAGGTTAAGATGCATCGAAGCACCGAATCCGCCGAAACTGCGCTTGAGCAGTTAAAATCGGCGCACGGCAGACTTGTGCAAGCTGAAAAAATATCCTCGCAGGCTCAATTAGCCGCCGCAGTATCCCACGAAGTAAATAATCCACTCGGAGTCGTTAAATCCAACACCGATTCTATCCGTACTATATCGAAAAAATTAGTGGACATGGTTAGAAATAATTCAGATAAAGAGGGAGAAAAGATTGATAAAATGGCGCTGATGTTGAATGAGTTAACGGATTCTAATCAAGCATCGGTTGAAAGAATATCCGATCTGACCGCCAAGCTTCAACGATTTACGAATCTCGACAGAGGGGAACTTCAGGAGATAAACATTATCAGCGCCATAAATGACACTGTTGACTTGATGGGGGCGCAACTGCCCGAGAAGGAGCGAATTAAGGTGAGCGGGGAAAGAAACGCTACGGTCAAAGGAAATCCGGCGGAATTCGGAGAACTCTTCACACAAATATTGCAAAATTCGGGAAGAGCCGTAAAAGACGGCGGTGATATCTACGTGTCCGTTACGTTTGCCAACGCCATGGTAAATATCAGGTTTGACGACACCGGTGGCGGAATTCCCCCTGAAAACCTTGCGAAGTTATTCAATCCGGAATTTAAATCTGAAGATGGAAGGATGAAGGCTGGATGGGGTTTGTTTATTTCAAGGCAAATCGTAAGCGGCTATGGAGGCACGATAAACGTTTCATCGGAAATTGGGAAGGGAACGAGTATAGAAATTTCTCTTCCATCAACACATCACTAACAGTTTATTGGTGGTTCATATCAGCTAAAAAGGGTTATATCGCCCTAAATTTTGTCAAAGATTTTCTTTCTGAAAATTCATAGAGCAATTTTCTTTATAATTCAAATTTTCATTTCTTCTTCTGAAACCACTATAAAATAAAGCTTATCAGAATCGCTGCCACTGAATGAAAATAATGCAATTCGTTTTTATCAATTAATCGGGAATATTGGCACAAAATGTGCAATTACCTATACTATATATTAAAAATTGTCTTTGATATTCGATAAGAATTAGAGTGGGATTCCTATCTACCGAACATTGAAGATAATCATTGGTAAATATACTATACCCGGCAGAGGATCTCAATCAGGATTTACGTTTCAAATCTACGGAGTGAAGTTACCGATGAAGACTTAAAGAAGGTGTTTGAGTCTGTAGGAAAGGTAGCATCAGCTATCATCGTAAAAACTACCACGTCAAATGAAGCCTCCGGATTAGGATTCGTTGAAATGTCCGACACGTCAGACGTATATCGTGCCTTTAAATCTCTCAATGGTAAGCTTCTGAAAGGGAATCCGATTAAGATATATGATAGGAGACAATCGGAGGAGAGACGCCAAAATGTTGAGAGGCGCACTAACCAATCCCGAAGGTGGGAAGATGAAAGGAGGTTAATAGCTAGACGAAAGGAAACGGGGGAGGAGGAACTCGTGCACCTTTTTAACGATCTCGAAAGACGACAAGGATTCGAAAAACGGATCGGCATTGAAAGACGGGTAGTTGAAGAAAGACGTCTTGGAACCGAGAGAAGAAGTGACACAGACAGACGTCAACAGCTCTGAAATTGATAATATTTCAAAAACACTTAAAATTCACTCTTCTATTCTGATTACTTACCTAACAGTTATTTAGAAAGTTTGGATACATTGTGCTGAACACCGTATGGGACGCAGATCTGCGTCCCATACATTCATCCAGACCAAGAAGATGGTGTTGTTGCGGTAAAAAATGCGGTCAAGGCCTGTCCGGCTATGCCGTCCAGACGGGCAAGCCCTGACTCGCACTATAATCTTGGGATGCATCGTCTTATTCACCGGCGTGAATCTGTTTTTTCTTGACAACACGGTCTGTCTAAGTAAATTATATTTGAGAGGTTGATCAGAAGGAACGACCTCTCTTTCAGTATTGTAAGCCAGGCACGCGGCTGACAGCTGCGCCGCTGAGTAATGAAAAAGGTATTCATGATCACTTATATTTGTGCGACAGAATTCAGAGTCTCTCCGATCTCAACAGTTAGAGGATAAGTTCACTTGGATTTACTCTCTCACGACGTTCTGATAATCGGGGGTGGGGGTGCGGGTCTCAGGGGGGCGATAGCGATTGCCGAGGAGGATCCAAAATTAGACATTGCGGTCATATCGAAAGTAATTCCTATGCGCAGCCACACCGTGTCGGCCGAAGGCGGAGCCGCCGCTGTAATTGAACCGGATGACAGCTTTGACCTTCACTCTTACGATACTATATCGGGTGGAGACTGGCTTTGCGATCAGGATGCCGTCGAGGTTTTCGTAAAGGAAGCGAAAGAAGAACTGCTGCAGCTCGAACACTGGGGTTGTCCCTGGAGCCGCAAAGAAGACGGCACTATTGCTGTTCGCCCTTTCGGCGGAATGAAAATGGAACGCACCTGGTTTGCCTCGGACAAGACCGGATTTCACATTCTGCACACACTGTTTCAGACCTCGCTGAAATATAAGCCTATTAAAAGGTATGACGAATGGTTTGTAACCGATCTGCTTGTGGAAGATGAACGTTGTCAGGGAGTTATCGCGATAGAACTGGCTACCGGCAGGATTGAGGCGATTTTTGCAAAATCTGTCGTGATATGCACAGGGGGATGCGGTAAAGTTTTTTCTTTCACCACGAATGCAAATATTAAGAACGGCGACGGCATGGCTATGGCTTACCGGGAGGGAGTTCCGCTCAAGGACATGGAATTCATTCAATATCACCCTACCGGATTGCCTTTCACCGGAATTCTGATAACCGAAGCGGCTCGTTCGGAAGGAGGGTACTTACTCAACAAGGACGGTTATCGTTATCTTCAGGATTACGACCTGGGTAAGCCCGAACCAAAACCGGTTTTGAGGTCTATGGAGCTGGGTCCGCGTGACCGCCTGTCGCAGGCATTCGTCAAGGAGCAGGAAAAGGGCAGAACTTTAGACGGTCCGTACGGGGCGTATGTGAATTTGGATATTCGCCACCTCGGGAAGAAGAAAATAAATAATAAACTACCGTTTGTCCGCGAACTATGCTTAAGATACGTCAACCTTGATCCGGTTGATGAGATGATTCCGGTGCGTCCTGTTGTCCATTACATGATGGGCGGTGTGCACACTGATATTGAAGGGGCTACTCCGCTTAAGGGATTATATGCCGCCGGCGAAGCAGCCTGCGTCAGCATTAACGGAGCTAATCGCCTGGGCTCTAACTCGCTCACAGAGATTCTCGTTTTCGGAAAACGGGCGTGCAGGTCTGCGGGCAGGTTTGCGTCTGAACAGAAGGGTCCGGACAATGCGGTAAAATCGCTGGCAGAGGAGAAAATAGCGAACCTTGAAACCAAATATTTTAAATCCGGGGGCGGAAAAGAGAGCATCGCGGGAATCAGAACGGAAATGCAGGAGATAATGGAAGAATCAGTCGGTATATACCGAAATGAGGAATCTCTCAGAAAAGCCGAAACGACTATTATGAAATTGAAAGAGCGGTTTACGAACATTGCGATAACAGATCGAAGCCTTACATTTAATACCGAAGTTATGTCGGCAGTTGAGTTATCCTATATGCTTGACGTCGCCGAGGCGATAGTTAAGTCTGCAATCGAAAGAACCGAATCCCGGGGTTCGCACCAGCGCTTGGATCACCCCGAGCGGGATGATGATAAATATTTAGCTCACAGCCTTGTCTACAAAAATGGAGATAATCCTCCGCGAGTTGAATATCTGCCGGTAAATATCACACGATGGCCTCCCGGGGAACGGGTTTACGGAAAGTAATAAATTTTGGAATTGACGCCCTAAATATCATGAGCTCAAACGTAACAATAGAAGTGCTGCGATACCTGCCTGAGAACGATTCAGAGCAGGTGGTTCAAAGTTACGAGGTGCCCCGCACCAAAGATTGGGTTATCCTCGACGCTATAAATTACATCAAGGATGAACTGGACGGGACTTTATCATATAGATGGTCTTGCAGGATGGGAGTTTGCGGAAGCTGCGGTATGATGGTAAACGGAGAACCTGTTCTCACCTGCGCAAAGTTTGTGGAATCCTATCTTCCCGGCACTATCCGCATCGAACCTTTAGAAAATTTTCCCGTCATACGGGACCTCGTCATAGAGATGGGCGATTTTATGGAGAAGTTAGAGAGCGTCAAGCCGTGGATAATTAGAGACGATGATTATCCTGAGGAGAAGGAATTTATCCAAACTCCGTTCGAGCTCTCTGAATACAAGAAATTCTCTATGTGTATCAACTGCATGTTGTGCTACTCGGCGTGCCCCGTTTACGGGCTCGAACCGGGATTTACGGGACCTGCGGCAATCGCACTCGGTCAGCGTTACAATTTAGATAACCGGGATATGGGAAATGCAGAGAGAAATGAGGTGCTCACACAGGAAGAAGGGATCTGGCAGTGTACGCTCGTCGGTGAGTGCTCGGCTGTCTGTCCGAAAGATGTCGACCCCGCGGCGGCTATACAGAGGCTTAAACTGACAACTACAGTCAATTGGTTTAAATCGTTCCTTATGCCGTGGAAGAACCGATGAATTGTGTTAACAGTATAGAGGTAGATTCAATTGTCAATTAATCCCGATTATTCAAAATACCATCCCAAATGGTTTCGTAGGTCTATGCCGATCTTCTGGTGGACTCGAAAATGGGTACACATGAAATTCATATTAAGAGAACTGACAAGCGTCGCTGTGGCATACTCGGCGATTCTGTTATTATTGATTGTCAGAGCATTAAATCAGGGCAGCGAACATTATTCTGAAGTTACGGCCATGTTTAAATCACCAGTTATTCTTATACTTCACACAGTCATGTTTTTGTTTTTAATATTCCATTCTGTAAGCTGGTTTTCGCTCGCCCCGAAAGCGATTGTATTACGCATCGGGAAAAAACGCATTCCTGACCAGGCAACCATCGGCTTGAACTTTCTCGCATGGTTTGTAGTGTCATCGGTAATCGTATGGTTTATTTAAACAGTGTTTGAGGATTCATAGATGAAAAGATCGATCGAGCCGTTCTGGTGGGCGTTATTCAGTTCCGGTGGAATGATTTCCGCTCTTTTTATGCCGGTCTTGTTTTTCATTTTCGGAATTGCCGTTCCCCTCGGCTTGGTCAATGCGCCGGAGTATGAGCAGCTGCTGACGATCACTCAAAATCCTATAATACGATTGTTTATTTTCGGGCTGATTTCGCTGTCCTTATTTCACTGGGCTCATCGTTTCAGGTTTACGCTCTATGACGGATTAAAACTCAAACATTTAGAAGTGTTGATTGCGGTTCTCTGTTACGGAAGCGCTATATTCGGATCGGTTTTTGCCGGCTACTCGCTGTTGGCAGGATAGCTGACAATAAATGACCGGCTTCGTCTCACTATTCTTTTTGGAATAAGATTTTAATTTATATCGAGTCGGGGCTATTATTAGGTATGAAATATTGAAAAATGCATACAGTTACCCAAAATTAAAAGGAGCGTTGATATGCTGCGTTTAGTACATATATTTGACCTGAAACGGGGGAAAAGTGCGGAAACGTTTTTGAGCTGGATAGACAGAACATTATATCTAAAGTCGAAGGATTTTGGGTGCATTGAGCGGAAAAACTGGGTTTTCATTGATGGGATGAAAAACCCCTACGGAAAGCGAAATAAGGGAGTGAAACGGCCAAAATACGTCAGCGAAGCGTTCTGGGAAGATCAAAAAGGCGCCGAAGAGTTTCGTCAGTGGCTGCGGGGTCCTGAAGGTGCCGACTATCTGAAAATCTGGCACGAAAACGTTTCTCACCATTCGTTATTACGCTACGTGGATTTTTCTCCGCCTTTGAGCTTGGGTGACGAATAGGTTCAACCCCTCTGTGGTGCGGGCGAATTTACCGGGAACCCAAAAGAAACTCACAGAAAAATAAGACAAAGAGCTGCATGATGAGAGAGGTGCCATTTACAGAATTTTTTAAGATCTGCATCATCGGAATATTAGTTTCAGGATGTGATTTAATTCAAAAGCCTCCCTTAATGACGTTTGAAGCCCATGTTTACTATTCAGGGGTAGATGATCTAATCAAAAACGAGTGGGGAGATAATATAGACGTATCAATCGAGTTTCCGCGAAGTCGTATTATTGATAGTAGTGGTGACCGTTTAGAGAAGATCAACCTAAAAAGAGAAGGGGGCTCGACAGGCTCCGTTATTTTTACGGGAGGATTATTCGGGAGTATCGACTCATCAGCTCAGGATGAAATTTCGTTCAGCTGGGTTATCAACAATGTTAGAACGAAACATATTTTCAAACAAAATTCGCCCATTACCAAGGAATCAACAATTAAGAAGATCTTAAAGATAGATGTCACCGAAGTTATTTTCGCTGATCACAGCTGGAAAAAATCGGGCACTGTGATCCGGCATAAAATTGCTATATCAAATATTTCTGGGTATTCAGTTGACTCACTGAATTTTTCGTTTAGTTATTATTCAAAAGATAACACACTATTAGGCATGAAAAATCGTGTGTATCGTAAACCAATAGCTCCCGGGCAAATAGGACTGCTTTCTCTTTCTGTCGGACGTATTGATGGTTTAGAAGAAGCGAAGTCAACAAATCCGCACCTCTCCAAGATCTACTATAGTAAAAAATAAACAATGAGGAAGTGCCGCGGGCGAGAGTCGAACTCGCACAGGCTTGCGCCCACATGGTCCTGAACCATGCGTGTCTACCAGTTTCACCACCGCGGCGGCGAGTTGTAATTTAGCTTCAGCAGTTAAAAAGTCAATAGATTGATTAGGTGAGTGCGAGAAAGACTGAAGCTGAAGGAAGGAAAGGAACAAGGGAGGGAAGGGAAGGGCGTCAGGGCGTGCCCTGACTGCCACTTA
>JADFGO010000087.1 GCA_022567655.1 Candidatus Neomarinimicrobiota bacterium | reverse complement strand
CATTCGTCACCAAATCGCATCAACCCTCTTATCGCCGTAGGAGAGGTGTAAAGAATGCTGATATTGTACTTATCTATCATCTGCCACCAACGACCCGGGTCGGGATGATTGGGAGCGCCCTCGTACATCATCACGGTTGTTCCGTTGATCAGCGGGCTGTAAACGATGTAACTGTGACCGGTAATCCAGCCGGGGTCTGCGGCGCACCACCAGATGTCATCATCTTTGATATCGAATACGTACTTATGAGTTACCGAAGTGTAGAGCGTATATCCCCCGTGCGTGTGAAGAACTCCCTTCGGACTGCCCGTAGTTCCGGAAGTATATAAAATAAAGAGCATATCTTCGGCGTCAGTCCGTTCAGTTTCGCATTCGGGACTCGCATCGGCATGGAGGTCATGATACCAGAAATCGCGACCCTCCTGCATCTCAACATCGTGTTCGGTTCGTTTAACCGTGATGCAGACGTCAATAATCGAAGCACGTTTCATCGCTTCGTTCGAAATCGCTTTCAGGTCCGTGATCTTACCCCGCCGCCAGCCTCCGTCTGCGGTTATGAGCAGACGACTCTGCGCATCGTTGATTCTCTGTGACAGAGATTCAGCGCTGAACCCACCGTAAACCACGCTGTGTGCGGCGCCTATCTTCGCGCAGGCGAGCATAGCGAAAGCTAGTTCGGGAATCTGAGGCATGTAGATAGTGACAATATCGCCCTTTTTTACTTTTTTGTCTTTCAGGATATTAGAGAATTTTGAAACCTCTTCATTGAGTTCGCGGTACGTGAACTTCCGGGAGTCGCCCGGTTCCCCCTCCCAGATAATCGCTGTCTTGTCGGCGACGGCACTCTCTTGATGCCGGTCGATTGCGTTTTGAATTATATTTATTTTCCCGCCGCTAAACCATTTATAGAACGGTTTGTTCGATTCGTCGAGAACGCTCTCCCACTTTTTGTACCACTCGAGTTTCTCCGCCTCTTCCGCCCAGAAGCCTTCACGGTCTTCTATAGATCTTTTATAAAGCGTATCATAATCTTTAATGTTCGCCTGACTTACCACCTTGTCGCTCGGATTGAAAATCTCAGAACTTTCGGAAGTGGTTTTGATTGAATCTTCGTTGGACATTTATTCCTCCTTCTAATGACCCCTAAATGAACAATAAGTGCTTAATAACCAACAATTATTAAAAAGGCAGGGTGAATATTACTGAAAGCGGAGACCGAAATGCAAGTTTTATGTGGCTATATCCCGAGCAGCCTGCCGAGCCCGAGAGTTATAACCGGAATGTACGTGATAGCCAGTACGCCGATGAGAAGTATTATCAGATACGGAATTGCGGAGCGGTAAACGGTGAGAAGATCCTTATCGAACCTGTATGACGCCAGAAAAAGATTCATGCCTACCGGCGGTGTAAGATAGCCTAATTCAAGGTTGGCGAGGAAAATTATCGCTAAATGAGCCGGCTCGATCCCATAGGCGGCAGCTATCGGAGTTATCAATGGAACCACCACTACGATAGCCGAAAATATATCCATCATCATTCCAACAATAAGCAGAAAAACGTTCAGAGATAGCAGAAAAACCCATGGTGATTCAATGTGCGACTGCACCCATTCAAGGGCAAGCATTGGAACCTGAGCATCGACCAGATATGCCGTAAGTCCCATCGCCACGCTGAGAATTATCAGTACACCGCCGATCAGGACAGCGCAAAGGGCTATTACACGGGGAACGTCTTTCCGAAGGCTCAAGTCCTTATGAATGAAAACCTCAACTACAAGGGCGTAGAGCGCCGCAAGCGATGCGGTTTCCACTAAAGTGGTAAAACCGCCGTAAATCCCGACCAAGACGACTATGGGCAGCGCCACTTCCCATTTAGCGACCCAGAGAGCCCTGAAAGCTTCCCTTGCGTCAAATTCCGTTTTCTGTATGTTGGATATATATCCCTGCCGGATACCCCAAGATGCGATAATAACCATCAGAAAGACACCGGGGACAACGCCGGCTATAAAGATTTCGTCTATCGGAGTGTGTGAAATCACGCCGTACAAAATCACTGCGAGGCTCGGAGGGAAAAAGAGACCGAGTGAGCCGGATGCGGTAAGGATTCCCACGGAAAATGTTTCAGGGTACTTCTCCTGAATGAGCATCGGAAGGAGAAGCCCTCCAAGCGCAAGTATCGTAACGCCGGAGCCGCCCGTAAATGTCGTAAAGAAAGCGCAAACAACGACAGCGACTATAGGAGTACCTCCCGGAAGCCACCCGAACCACGCCCTAAAAACACCTACGAGACGTTTGGCGGCATTGCTTTCGGCGAGAAAATATCCGGCAAGAGTAAAGAGAGGGATCGTGGGGAGAGTAGGTGACACAACAATCCTGTAGCTCTCGGCCGGGATGGCGGCGATCGGTTCGAAATCGCTCCAGAATAACAGTAGCGCGGCGCCTCCGAGTGCGACGAATATCGGCGCACCGAAAGCGACTGAAGCCAATAACAGAACAAGCGCGACCCAGACAATGCTCGATTCCTGCAACGCTTCTATATTACCGAGCATAGCGATAACTATGACCACACCCACAATCAGAAGCCTGACTTTCAGTCTCTCTGATGACTTGAGGATCAGCCGAACGAGTATCAGGGCAAACGCTATCGGCATCACGAGTTCGGCAAGCCAGTTAGGAACGCCGGATATTATGTCTATGGGATATTCATAATCGATCATTACCATCTTCCAGCTCGCCCAGAATAGTCCGGCTGTGACGGCTGCAGCGACGGCAGCTGCATAATAACGGGAATATTCGCCCAGTTTTCCCTTGAAAAGGGCTTTGCCCGATGTAAGCGAAAGCAGCCTGCCTTCTCTCGCAGCGATTGCGGCTCCCGAAAAAGCGATCAGGAGCGTGAGGTGCTGGACAACTACCGAGGAGCCGGCTATTCCACCTGCGGCAAAGTTGCGGTAGATGATCTCTATCAAAGGCAAAAGAGCCATCATAAGGAGGACGGTTATTGAGAAGTAATCCTCGAATTTATGGAGATAGCGAACTATGAAGTTTTTCTGAACCCGTGCGGGTTCAGGCTTATCGGGATTTTCGGTCACTGACCGTCTGTTCCCGCGGAATCGAGCGCCCTGAGGCTGTCGCTGATAGCTACTGCGCGGTCAAAAATATCCGCCGGAACGAAATCTCCCCGCAGGTCGGGATAAAACGTCTGTGCTGTTTCCCTCCATAGATCTTTTGTGGCACTGTCAGGAGTGTGAACCGTGAGACCGTGTTCTACCATAGCATCAATAAACGCCTGGTCTCCATGCCGGAGATCTTCCTTAACCAGCCGGGCAAGCTTGTCGGCAGCGGCGATCAACTCTGGTTTATACTCCTCCGGAATCTTGTTCCATGTCCTTTTATCTATTACAATTCCACCGATAAAAGGAGCAAAACGAAGATCAAGCATATGATTTGCAATTCCGAACCACTGTGAGGAGAGAGCGCCGAAGGGAGGTGAAGAAAAAGCGTTTATCAGTCCGGTCTGTAGTCCCATCAGTATATCTATCGGTTGAAGCGGAATGGCATGGTAGCCTGCGTTAGACCACATTCGCTGGGCGACCTCATCGCCGGCCCACGTAAATATTTTCATCTTTTTGAGGTCTTCGGGTGTCATGATAGGCTTTGAAGAGAAGAACCGGACCCAGCCGACGTCCGCCCATGCAAGCAGTATGAATCCGTTAGCTTCCATTCGACGTCGTATCTCTCCACCCAAGATTTCTCTAACCCTGTCAAGCTGGCTGTAGTCGTCATAGAGCATCGGTATGGCAAAAGCCTTTACCGAAGGGTCGATGAACGCTAAGCCGTTAAAAGTAAGAGCCGCCGCCTGAAACTGACCTATGCGCATCTTACGAATCATCGAATCTTCGTCACCGGCAACTCCGTCGGGATATATCTTCAACTGAATCTGCCCGTTTGAGGCTTCCCGCCATTCTCTCCCCATCTTAACGAGTATCTCGTGCCATGGAGAACCCTTCGGTGCTAACGTAGCAATTTTTACTTTTATTTTTTTCTGTCCCGATGCGACTGTAGTGATAAGCACAAAAGAAAAAAGAGATAGAAATAATTTTATTATAAACAAACGCAAAGAAATTCTCCGTGTAATGTGGTTAAAAGAAAAGGTCGTCAATCGTCTCAAGCAGCCATCGCGCCCTGTTTTGCGCTATAATGTTCGCAAGCCTGTCTTCCGAAGGTTCATCTATGCTTACTGCGAGCGCCTTTTCAAGCATCTCAACGAAAACGTCCCTCTTTTGCTGCATAACACAAACGGACTCGGCATAAGCGACGTAAGGACCTGCCCGTCTTCCGCCTGACAGCTCGATCGCTTTATCGAGATATTCATCAGCCTTATCAGGAGAACCGCCCATGATCTCGGAGAGTCCACCCTCGAAGGAGACCATAAACTCGTAAAGCGCGCCTCTGTCCCAGCCGGCATCGAGCTCGATAGCTCTGCCGATTAAAAATTCGACCTGAGGAAGCTTCGCTATCTCCATCGGGTCGTCTTTGGAGAGAGAGATTTTCAATCCGAGCGCAGCGGAGTACCAATAAATAAGCGGGACGTCATTTTTATCGAGAATAGTCACGGCTGATTCAGGATCTGTATCGAACGCAGAGATGAACCCTTTGTGATTGACCTCGAGAGCCCGGCGCGCATATCTTATTGAGCGGTCGTAGAGTTTTGACGCGCGGTCTCTGAGCCTGAGCGCCTCGTCAAAATCCTCTTCCTCTATGAAATCGGCGTCCTGCTGGATGAATCCGTAACCGTATTGTGTGAACCCCTTTGCAGCGGTCAGCAGGAGACCTACATGTTCCGGTCTTTCCTCAAGAAGTGTCTCGACCGTTTTGAGACTAAAGGGAACCGCTTCGCGGATCAGCTCCGGATCGTCGTCCGAGGCGAATCCGGTGCCCGTTGCGCTTAAGGCATCCGCGATCGAGTTTATCGCCATGCTCCGAATCGAGCATGCAGAAGTCAAAAGACTTAATGCGATAACGACAAGTATCCCGTGAATTGAATTTATATTCATGATTCAGTCGTTAAATATAAACTTCAGCGGTTAAAATGAAAGCGTGATGTGGTAGATTTTCCCATGCGCTGATATGAATGAACAGGATAAAAAAATGACTTTTCCGCTTGTCTGTCACTGAAATATTTGATAACTTTTCCGGCTGTCATTCGTATAAGATTAGGATCACAATCAGTATTGAACCGGAGAATATATAATGGGAAACTCAAAAAGTTTTACGCGAGCTCTTCTCGTGATGCTTACGATTTCCATCTTTTTATTTACAGGTGAAATTAGAGGAGAAGAGAAGATATTTCAATATCCGATAACGACAGGAACTTTGGCGAACGGTCTGAACGTAGTCTCGGTGGAATTCGACAGCCCCGGGCTGATTGCATTTTACACAATCGTCCGCACCGGTTCGCGAAATGAAATTGAACCCGGGAAATCGGGATTCGCTCATTTCTTCGAGCATATGATGTTTCGAGGCACGGATAAATATTCATCTGAAGATTATAACAACGTTTTGAAAGCTGTTGGGGCTGACCACAATGCTTTCACCAGTGATGATATCACCGCATACCATTCGCTTTCCAGTTCCGGCGCGCTCGAGGCGATAATTCAAATCGAATCGGACAGGTTTCAGAATTTGAAATACGATGAAGAAGATTTTAAGAAAGAAGCGGGGGCAGTGCTCGGTGAATATCGTAAGAGCATAACGAGCCCGTTTCTTCCGCTGATAGAAAAACTTCGGGATACGGCATACGAAACGCACACGTATAAACATACCACGATAGGATTCCTTGCCGACATAGAGGATATGCCGAATCAGTATGAGCACAGTCTCTTTTTCTTTGATACGTATTACAGACCCGAAAACTGCACTATTCTCGTCGTAGGTGACGTTGACCATTCTAACCTGATGGCTCTTGCGGAGAAGTATTACGGGAATTGGGAACGCGGCCCCGGACAGCCGGAAATTCCTCAGGAAGGAGCGCAGACGGAAGAAAAAAGAGCTCACCTGACATGGGAGAACCCGACCTTACCGATCATGGCGATAGGGTATCACGGACCGCCGTTCAGCGACACAGAGATAGATATGCCCGCTCTCGACCTGCTTTCACAGCTGGCATTTTCGCAATCATCGCCTCTATACAGGAAATTGGTCATCGAGGAGCAGCTGGTGGATTTCGTTCAGGGAAGCGCTTTTGACCGAAGGGACGCTACGATGTTCACGATATTTACACGTGTGAAAGACCCTGCAAATGTTGAGATGGTTGAGCAGGAGATCTACAAAGCTATTGAGGAAACGAAAACGGTTCTCGCTGACGAAGAACGGCTCAATTCGATAAAATCTCATCTTAAATACAGTTTCGCCATGGGATTGAACAGCCCGAAAAGCGTCGCAGGCACGCTCGGACATTATATCGGCTTGACGGGCGACCCTGAGACGGTAAACCGGTTGTATAAGTTATATGACAGTGTAACGGCGGAAGATATTCGGAATGCCGCCAATAAATATTTCAGCGTAGAGAACAGAACGGTAGTGACTTTGAGTAATGACGGAGGTGAGTGATGAATCGCCATATATTTGTTTTGGTCTTGCTGTCAACGTTATTGGCGGCGGGCTGTGCGTCTCAGAAAACGGACGTAATGAAAAAGAAGGGGATCGGATTGAAAGTCAGTAAACTGCCGAGCGCGCATTCTCCGTTAATAGCGTTCAGAATCCTTTTTGGGAGCGGCACAATTAATGAACCGGCGGGGAAAGAAGGGATAGCCGCTATCACCGCATCTGTGATGGCGCAAGGAGGAACGGGCGAGATGTCGTATAATGACGTTGTGCAGGCTCTCTATCCGATGGCGGCAAATATAGGTCAACAGATAAATAAAGAGGTAACGGTATTCACCGGAAACGTCCACGTAGATCATTTAGAGGAGTTCTATGACATTTTCTCGAATCTTATCTTGAATCCGAGATGGGACGAGTCGGATTTTAAGAGAATAGTCGATCAGCACTCGAATTACATAAAGAATACTCTGCGGAGTAATGACGATGAGAACCTCGGAAAAGCCGCTCTTAATCTCTTTATGTACGAAGGACACCCGTATGTCAGAAGAGGGCCGGGAACTGTTAAATCGCTTGAGGCTCTGACTATTGAAGACCTCAAAGCGTATGCTGCGGCTAACTATACTCAGGATAATCTCGTTATAGGAATTGCGGGAGGATATCCTGACGGGTTTATCGATAGAATACGGGCTGATTTCTCCGTGTTGGCTAAAGATGCTCCTGCTGTTGTTGACCTTCCCGAACCGAACCCGATCAGCGGTATTGAAGTTATGATCGTCAAAAAGCCGAACGACGGAGCGGCAATTTCTATCGGTGCTCCGATAGCCGTAACACGTTCTGACAAAGATTTCTACGCGTTGATGATTGCCAATTCATATCTCGGCGAGCACAGGACATTCAACGGTAAGCTGATGAATCACATGCGCGAAGACAGGGGTTTGAATTACGGCGACTATTCTTATATAGAGAATTTCGTGCAGGACGGCGGAAGTACTTTTCCTGTGCCGAACATTCCGCGAAGACAACAGTTCTTCAGTATCTGGATACGCCCGGTGGCTCATGAGAATGCTCTGTTTTCCCTCAAACAGGCGGTTAGGGAACTCGATATGCTCGTAACGGACGGTATCTCGGAAGAGGATTTCGAGACTACACGCAAATACCTCCTGAACTACTCGAAACTCTGGGTGCAGACGGCGAGCAGGCGGTTAGGGTATGTGATGGATTCAGATTGGTACGGCACCGAATACTTTATTGACAAGATAGAAAAAGAACTGGCTCTGTTGACACGCGAGGACGTGAACGCCGCAGTTAAGAAATATTTGCAGTCGAAGAATCTCAAAGTAGCGATTGTAACGGAAGAGGCGGAAAAAGTCCGCGATTTACTGCTGTCGGGAGAGAAAACTCCGATTGTATATCAGGCGGGCAATACCCCTCAGGAGCTCCTTGACGAGGACAAGTTTATTGAGTCATATGATCTCGGTATTAACGCCGATGCGTTGAAGATAGTCGAGGCGGAAGACCTGTTCGAAGGATAACTTTTGGACAGATTAGTTTTGAAAAAGCCCCCGGAAGGGGGCTTTTTGTGCTCTGCAAATGCAGTTAAGGTAAATTCGTATTATCACAAATCACATCTTCATCAACCCCGCGAGTTTGAGTAGCTCAAGATAGTTCAGGACATCACGCACTTCAGTCGGCGATTTGAACTCGGCAT
>JADFGO010000086.1 GCA_022567655.1 Candidatus Neomarinimicrobiota bacterium | reverse complement strand
ATCCGATCTGCACAAGATACGAGTGCCTACACTCACTATAGGCGGCGCATACGATACGATGGATCCGGAACATATGAAGTGGATGGCGAGTGAAGTCAATCACGGAAGATACCTGCACTGTCCGAACGGGAGTCACCTTGCGATGTATGACGACCAACAAATTTACTTCGCGGGATTGATAGATTTCATTAAAGATGTGGACAGAGGAGATTTCTGAGAGTTTCAGATATTCGCCGGTAAATTCGAGCTTAGGTTCAGAGAACGTCTCCCAGGGATTCACAAATTTGTTCTCATTACCCTTTTAGTTAGAAACATTATATAACTGATTACGTAAAACAAACGATTATTTTACTTGTTTGGATGCATGAATTCTAAATCTAATGAGGAGATTCTATGTCGAATTCCAACGATGAAAAATCCATTTACGTGGAGGTAACCGTCCCGGCGAATCCTGAAGAGGTCTGGAACGCATGGACTACGGAGGAAGGAATTAAATCGTTTTTTGCGCCGGAATGTAATATAGAACTAAAAGTTGGAGGCGCTTATGAGTTGCTATTCGATCTCGAAGCCGAACCCGGAAGTCAGGGAAGCGAGGGAATGATTATAATGGCGTTTCAACCAAATAAGATGCTTTCTTTTACATGGAACGCTCCCCCCTCATATCCGAACATAAGAGGGCAGATGACGCATGTAGTTCTTCGTTTATCAGAAGAAGGAGAAAAATCAACTAAACTCAGATTGTTCCATGACGGTTGGGGAAGCGGGGAAGAATGGGATCAGGTTTATCATTACTTTGATGTTGCCTGGAAAGAAGTCGTCTTGAAACGGTTGATATATATGTTCGAGACAGGCCCTGTTGACTGGGATGATCTTCCCTTCAGTATTGTATAAAATGAATTAGATGAGTATAAAGGGAGTTAATTCCATTCCCTTATTCGAATTCCCCTTGTCCCTTAGGTCAGAACCTGATATATTCTTTCTGTTCTCTTTATAAATATGAAGCAGTTGATTGTCTCCAATCATGATAATAAAGGGGAAAGATGAACAAATATCCGAATAATCATTCAATATCAAAAACATTGGGGTGTGCCGGGAACATCCCGAGAAAAAATACAAATAGGAAAGATTGAAAGGAGGCAAAGATGGAACAAGAAGACAAAAATACGTTTATTAGTCCAGCAGGTGCAATTATTGCTGCAATTTGTTTTTTCCTTCCGTGGATAAAATTTTCATGTGCAGGCCAAACAAAGTACGCTTCCGGTGCAGACCTTGGCGGAATTTATTGGGTAGTTTTTATATCTGCATTAGCAATAATTGGTGCGTTTTTCTTTTTTAGAAGTCAAAGGCAAGTTGGAAAGTCAAAAGTTATTACAATCCTCAGCTCAATAGTTGCTCTGGGAGTTATGGTTTTCAAATACGTTAATTTTACTAATGGCATGGAAACCGAGTTTGGAACAATCAAACCCGAAGATATTGGTTTGGAAATTCAGTTTGGTGGTATTGGGACATTGCTTGGCTTTGTAGTAGCACTAATAGGCTCACAGTTTTTGAAGTCAATAGATTAAGACACATTACAATACTTCATAAAGTGTGATGAAAAGATAGAGAGCGATTCATTGTTTTGTCCAGAGTGTGGCACGAAAGTAGAGAAAGATGAGTGATGAAAAGTGATCGCTAAAGTTTACGGCGGCGGCGCTGCTGCAGCGTCAGCATCAGAATCCTCCGAAGAATAACAGAGATTCGCTGACACTACAATCGTTTTATTTACCGGTCAGTTAACCGGTTTCAATTAAATCAGGTTAATCCCCGGAAAAGAGTCCGATTTGATGATTAAATCCGGATCGGATGAGTCTATCTATTTCGTCACCTATTTTGTATAATCTTTTATAATGACGTTTGTTTTAAGTCAGATCAAAGAGGGTTAATTTGAGTCAGGAAAAAAGCATACGAGCGATCATCTGGGATTATGACGGCACACTCGTGGATTCACGTCAAAAAAATCTTAACGTAACAAGAAAAATTATCGAAAAAGTATCGGGAAAAGAGGCGGACACATTTTCTCTGTTGCAATCAATGGAAACTTATCAAAAGGTAACAATGGAGATGATGAATTGGAGAGAATTTTATAGAGATCAATTTCAATTAACCGAAGATCAAATTGATGAAGCAGGTGGATTATGGACTAAATTTCAGCTTTCGGATGAAACACCGGTAACCGTGTATAGGGGAATTCACGAGGTAATCAGTTCTGCGGGTGAATTTCCCCAGGGAATAGTATCTCAAAATTCCAAAAGCAACGTGATGAGGCAATTGGAAATGGAAAACCTATCCAGACATTTTAGTTCAATCATCGGTTACGAAGAGGTCGGATTAAACAATCAAAAACCTCATCCCGAAGGTCTGTTAAAATGTATGGAGCAGTTATTTGATATGAAAGAGGGGAGTATCTTTTACATCGGGGATCATGAGACCGACATATTGTGCGCCAGAAATACAAATGAAGCCTTAAAAGACTCAGGAACGAATTTGAATGTGATCACTATCGGAGCTTTATACGGCACGGGAACTCAAACCGATAACTGGAGCGTTCAACCGGATTATGTCGCTCGAACGGTAGGAGACCTATTGGAATATTTCTCTTAAAAACCCTCCATCCTCACTTGATCGGTAAATCGCTGAAGCTTCTCTTCATCTAACTTCGAATCTGTCCTCACACCGCTGCAAACGTCAACGCCATATGGCTTGACAGTTTTAATCGCGTCAGCGATGTTATCGGGATTAAGCCCTCCTGCCAACCAGACGGGTATATCGACCGAATCAACTATCTTCCTGCTTAGTTTCCAGTCATGAGTTCTCCCTGTGCCGCCTAATTCTTTGACGGCGGAGGAAGTATTACCCGAATCGAGGAGTAAAGCGTCGACTTCCGGAGCGATGGATATCGCTTCTTCAACTGATTCTTCGCCCGTAACATGAATGACCTGCACGATCTTGATGCCGGGTAATGTCTCACGCAGGTCGCTATAAGTGCCCGTGACAAGCCGGTCACACAACTGTAACGTATTTACCTTGCAGCGCTTTTGCTGTTTTATTATGGAGGCGGCAGCTTGTTTACTCGTCAGAAGAAACGTGGAAATTGAAGCCGGTATATTTGAGGCAATTCTTGAGATAAGATCTTCCGGAATTACACCGGGTCCACCCGGCATTTCAGAGACGAGCCCGATCGCTGAGGCTCCGTAACGGATCGCTGACTTAGCCTCTTCAACGGAACTGATACAGCATATTTTGATCCTTGGTGTCATAAAAAATAAGTATAAGGTTTCTATTCACAAACAGTCAAAGAGAATTGTGAAGCTTGCAAATAGGTGAAAAAAATCCGGAATAATTTCGACCTAATTTTATCTCTTGACACTGTATTTTCTGCTTAATACATTTTGAATACTTCATGCTACAATGTTTATAAACGTAATTAGGGGGGCAATAGGATGCCGCCAAAATCGAATCTTGCACAATTTAAAGGAGTGAGACTATGAAATCATTGACAATTATTATAATATCATGCTTGATAACGATAAGTTCGGTATATGTTGAAACTGCCTATGGACAAGGGCTGACGACCGCAAGCTTAAACGGCATGGTTACCGATGAAAACGGTGATCCGTTAGCCGGCGCCAACGTTGTTGCGGTTCACGAACCGAGCGGTACACAATACGGTGCGGCGGTGAGGAGTGGAGGTTTCTACGATATCCTCAACTTACGAGTAGGCGGTCCATACACTGTAAAGGCGACGTTTATCGGATATACAGAAAGTTCGCAAGGAGATATATACCTAAATCTCGGTCAAGCAGCCAGAATAGACCTGCAGCTGTCACAGGAGGCTATCGAGGTCAGCGGAGTAGTGGTTACGGCAGAATTGGATCCTGTTATGAATAGCGGGAGAACAGGTGCGGCAACCTACATCAGTTCCGATCAGGTTGAGCAGATGCCTTCAGTCAAAAGAAGCATTAGGGATCTTACACGGTTGGATCCGCGAAGTGACGGTAATTACAGTTTCGGCGGAAGAAACTGGCTCTACAATAATATCTCTCTCGACGGTTCATACTTTAACAATCCTTTCGGATTGGATGACCCGGCGGTTGGTGGTCAGGCTAACGCCGAACCGGTTCCGTTCGATGCGATTGAACAGGTGCAGGTTTCGATAGCGCCTTTTGACGTCCGCGAAGGAGGATTTACCGGAGCGGGTATAAACACGGTGACCAAAAGCGGCACGAATCAATTCAAGGGTTCAATCTATAGTTACTTCAGGAACGCAAGTTTTGTGGGTAACCAGGTTGGAGATGTGGTACTATTTGATGATAAACCAGATTTGTCATTTAATCAGTCCGGATTTACATACAGCGGGCCTATATCGAAAAATAAGCTTTTCTTCTTTTTAAATTTTGAGCGGGTAAGAAGGGAAGATCCGGGCACAAACTATAAAGCTAATGAAAATTCTCGGGTTGACGCTGCCACTATGGATGCTATCAGGAAAACTATGATAGATGTTTACGGGTATGAAACGGGTCCATATCAGGGCTATACCCACCAGACGAACAATGACAAGGTCCTTCTAAAATTAGATTGGAACGTGAATTCAAATCATAACGCGACTTTCCGCGTGAATATATTGGACGCTATGCGCGAGCAGGGTCCACACCCGTTCGTGCTGAGTTTCGCTAATACCGGACGCGGACCTAATTCATCGAGTCTGCCGTTCCAAAATTCCGGATATACAATCAACAACGATTTGCAGTCATATATGTTTGAACTGAACAGCGCATTCGGCGGAAAATCCGCTAATAAGTTCTTCTTCAGTTACAACAGATTCCGCGATTTCAGGCAACCGTTCAGCGCTGATTTCCCGACCATAGAAATTGGTGAAGAAGGCGTAACGTATACAACGGTCGGACATGAACCGTTCTCGATTCATAATATACTCGATCAGGACGTTCTCCAGATAACTAACAACTACAGTTATTTTTCCGGTAAGCACGTTTACACAGCGGGTGTAAGTTATGAGAGGTTCAGCTTCTTTAACTCGTTTAACATATTCCGGCATGGTGTGTTCTTCTTGCCGGATTTTCTTGATTTTCTTGGAATTGGAGCGACTACATTCTCGTCTGTAGATGGTTTCAATGCTAAAACAAATCCTGACTCAGCGAACTTCTATGATTTTAATGCGCTGATAGGATCGGGTCCTTTTAAGGGCGAGCAGATAGACGTGTCCCAGTTCGCAGTGTACGCTCAGGATGAATTCCAGATGTCCGAGGCACTGAAATTGACATACGGTCTGCGAGTAGATATTCCGATATACGAAACCACGCCTATAGAAAATCCGTTTTCAACAGGATTAACACTTCTTGATGAAAATGACGAGCCGGAAGTCGTTGACCAGGCGAAACTGCCCGGTTCAACGCCGCTCTATTCTCCACGCATCGGATTTAACTATGATGTGAATAACGATAGGTCATTCCAGATTCGAGGAGGAACCGGTGTGTTTACGGGTCGTGTGCCGTTTGTATGGATAGGAAACGTTATCTCCAATCCGGGAGCCAATCCTAATCTCTTTAGCCCATTTGGAGGCCCCATTACCGCCGATGAGAATGTCATCGATGATGGTTCAGGTCGTCATGAGGAAGGAAAATCGGTGCTTCAACAGTCATTTGACGTGAATGGGATGGTAGATGATTTCAAATGGCCTCAGGTATGGACTACAGACCTCGCAGTTGACAAGCAATTGCCCGGCAATATGCTCGGGACAATTGAGTTTGTTTACGGTAAGGACTTAAATGCGATCTATATGAGGAACGCTGATTTAGTAAAACCCGTCCGCTTTCTTGAAGACGGGAGACCATACTATACGGATGCGAATGGCAATTTTGAGCTTAATCCGGACGGAGGCGCCGGTGTTTACGTCATAGATAACACAAATGAAGGGTTCAACATGACACTAACGGGTCAACTTCGGAAAGTGTTTGATAACGGTTTAGCCGGGAGTATCGCCTATACTTATCTGAAAGCCGAGAACAACCTGAAATCTACGGAGATAGCGAGCGTTCTCTGGCAGAATCAGCCGGTTCAAGGAGACCCGAACACACCGATAGTAGGATCATCGGAATTCGGAAATCCCCACCGGATCATAGGGTCGATGAACTACAGGAAGAACTGGACAGGTAGTCAGTCCACCAGTTTCGGGTTGGTATTTGAAATGGCGCAGGGTAACAGATTCTTAGCCTCAGGTGGTAACAGGTATTCGTTCATCTATTCAGGCGACGTAAACGGCGACGGGTACGGCGGAAACGATCTTATCTATATCCCAATAGATCAAAGCGACATAGTCCTTGCTGATGCAGGTGATTGGGCTGCTCTCAATGCGTTCATAGAGCAAGATGATTACCTGAGCAAAAACAGAGGAAAAATTGCCGAGCGTATGGGAGCTATAAATCCATGGTATACGAATATCGATCTTCGCACTCTCCATGATTTTTCATTCGGAGAACGGACACTGCAATTTAGCCTTGATATCAGTAACGTGATGAACCTCATAAGCTCAAGTTGGGGTGTCAGACAGATTGCAAGCCCGGCTGCAACCTCTCCATTGACGTTGATAGGATTTGTCGACGGTGCCGGAGAACCGATCTTAGACTTTACGGGTCCGTCAGAAACGTATGTTGACGACCTTAGTTTGTTCTCTCGCTGGCAGGTACAAGTTGGACTGAAATTATTCTTTTAGTCTGAATCAGAGAGAATAACACGGAACTGAAGAGGCTCCCAATTTTTTGGGAGCCTTTTTATTGGAACATGATCGATACTGATTGATATCTACCGGCTGCACGGAATAAATAACGTCTTTTTCTGTGTGGTATCACACGATTTGACAGCTTATCTTATCTCTCTTATTATCAAGGAATAGTTATGAAATTTATTTTTCTTATTTGTACAGGAATATTGCCAAGCGTATTTGCGGTGAACGCATTCGCTCAGATAAGCGGCATATCCAATTCCAAGATCGTGATTCCTGCATCAGGGACCGTACCGGCGGGAACGTTCGAATTCGAGCCGGCGTTCGAGGTCTTCAGGAGTAATCAGAAATGGGATCAAGACGGGAACTTGTTCAATTTAAATAGCAGAACAACTGAATCCGCCCTCGGTTTCAGGTTAACAGCCGGGTTCAAGCATAACATAGAAGCTGGATTGATCGTCCCGCAGGACGCGTCATCTCTGAATTTCGGACTAAAATGGCAGTTCCGGAGCGGCGGCGACGCCTCATTAGCTCTCCAATCAGGAATAAACTTCGATACGAAAAGCGGTGTGAGATCGAATGAAGCAAAAACGGCGAAAATCATCGGCAGCGGGTTGGTATTGACGTACATAATCTCTGAAAAGGTGGCTGTCGATTCGGATTTCACCATTTCATATCATTCAAACGATATGGAAGACGAACCTGTAAATTGGTCGAATACGCTGAATATCGGGATCGGTTATTTTTTGCATGAGAATTTTCAAGGCATTGTAGAGCTTAACTCAGCCTGGGCTCGATTTGTCAATTCCGGTTCAACATCAAAGACAAGCGGGGTATTCGGTTTTACTTATAACGCGAGCGAGTTGACGAAGGTCATAATGGGAGTGAAATACGGTTTATTCGGCTCAAATAACGATAAAGGGATCGCATATATAGGGGCATTTACGTTTGTTATTTAATAAATTATTCACAGAAAAAAATTGTTTATGTATTTAATTAAGCGAGGAGAAAAGTAATGACGGTCGAATCAATAACAAGCTTTATACACATTCTTGCGGGAGTCACCTGGGTCGGAGGAATTATTTACATGGTTCTTGTACTTCTGCCGTCTCTCGGAGCGATCGAACCGGCAAGCGCCGGAGCGCTGATGGGCGCTCAGCAGTTCCTGAAGGTCGACCCGCGGCATCACCGCCCCTTCGACCGCTACCACCAGATCCCACGCGCTCGTGCCTCCGGCATCTCGCACGCAACCCGCAGGACCGCGCGGCGCCACATCCTCAACGTAATCGATGTTGAGCCCGGGTGCCGCGTCGCGCCCCACATGTTTCTGTATCACGTCAGTCTGACTGTTCGCGCAAATGCTCACATTGCTCACCCCTGCGTCACGCAGCCAGGTAAGCACATGACAGATCACGGGGCGCCCCATGATCGGCCAGAGCGAGCGTGGCAACCTTCCATCAACCATGTCCACACGCCATGGGTGTTCCCCGGCCAGGATCACGCCCTTAACCCCGCGCCGGCCACTTCCATCGTGATTGCGATCCGAAGAGCCCCGTACCCGACGAGCACGGCCTTCACGGTCCGCACCGGCCGCTCTTTTACTTATCGCCGTCTCAATTGACATTGTGCTTCGTTCCCACCTCCAACGGCCTCTGCCTGCGCCGATCCGCGCCGGCGGCACTTTGACCTGTGGAAAGAGATGTGCTGGCCTGCCCTAACGCTCGAGGCATTCCGCAGTCACGCTCAGGCGACAGGTCCACTTTCCACTCCACCGACGCGCTGCGCCCGGTTCCACAACGCGCCGTACAGA
>JADFGO010000085.1 GCA_022567655.1 Candidatus Neomarinimicrobiota bacterium | reverse complement strand
TACAACACCCGGGTTATACCAGTAAACGGGACGACGAAGAGTAAAATCTGTAGTCAACATAACGAACACGGTAAGATGAACGTTGCCGTTATCGCTCACGTCCACATAGTCCCTGATTCCCGAAACCCAGCCAAAATCATATACAGAGGTGACCGGGAAATCGAGCTTTGTTCCCGCTGCAGTCTTGCGGATTAAAGCGCCTTTGGTTCCCGGTGTAATTTCCGGCGCTTTATAATCGACAGATGTGGATGATAACGCTTTCAGATCTAAAAGTACGATTCTTTTGGTTGGGTAACCGTGTTTATCACGGTTTCCCTTCCCTGCCGGCGCTGTAGATGCAAACGCCAGCACTGCGATCAATACTAAGACCGTAGCTTTTCTCATAATCTCCTGCTCATTATTTTTTTAATATTTATGAGGGTATTTGTGCTCCTTTCTCTTCATCACGTTTCTCCAAAATCGAAAATCTTAATATATAAACTTCGCGCTGCCTCTCTGTACCTACTCTATGGCAAGCAGGCTGAGCCACCCGTTTATAAATTAAGATTTAATCTTACAGCTCCTCTGAACATATAGAGCCGTGAAAAGTTTGTCAAGTCATTTTTCTTAAATAAGTTATAAATATGAATGTATGTTTTTTGCGATAATGCCATAATTATCCCTGTCAGGCTCTTTTTCGGCGTCTTTTAACCTCCGGTGCTTTTTTTGTTAAAATCACCTCTTCATCAATCAAACACTGGCTAACGTTATTCATAGACGGAATGCTGAACATCACGTCCTGCATGGCTTCTTCTAATATCGCCCTGAGCGCTCTGGCTCCCGTGCCACGGGTTTTAGCCAGTTCGACCACCCTTTTAATTGCGTCCTCATCGAATATCAACTCTATCCCGTCCATCTCGAACAATTTTTTATACTGCTTGATAATCGAGTTTTTCGGCTCAAGCAGTATGCTTCTCAATGCTTTTTCATCCAATTCATCGAGGGTGGCGGAAACAGGCAGCCTTCCAACGAGTTCAGGTATCAGACCGTATTTGATCAGATCGGCCGGCTCGCAAAGATTCAATGTATCGCCTATACTGACGTCACTTGCGCCTATTACTTCAGATCCGAAACCCATCACTCCGCTTTTCACCCTTGCCCTGATTATCTCCTCGAGACCGTCAAACGTACCTCCGCATATAAACAGGATGTCTTTGGTATTAATATTTACAAGCGGTTGTTCCGGATGCTTCCGCCCGCCTTTTGGGGGAACGCTCGACACCGTGCCTTCAAGGATCTTCAGCAGCGCTTGTTGCACGCCTTCCCCTGAAACGTCCCTCGTAATAGAAGGAGATGAGGTCTTTCTTCCTATTTTATCGATTTCATCAATATATATGATGCCCTTCTGCGCTTTCTGAAGGTCATAATCCGCCGCCTGCAGAAGTCTGACGAGTATATTTTCTACGTCCTCCCCGACATAACCTGCCTCCGTCAATATCGTAGCATCAACAATAGTAAACGGAACCTCCAAAAAGCGTGCAAGCGTCTGTGCCATAAGGGTTTTGCCCGTTCCTGTGGGACCGATCAGAAGTATATTGCTCTTTTCGATCTCTACATCCTCGAAAAGCCGTCTGCTGCCTATTCTCTTGTAATGATTGTAAACAGCGACCGATATAGCCTTTTTAGCGTTATCCTGCCCGATTACGTATTCGTCAAGTTCGTTTTTTATTTCTACCGGAACCGGCATCCTTAACTGTTTTTCGATATCCCCGCCATCTACATCCGCCTTGATCAGCTCGACGGACTCGAAGATACATTGGTCACATATTGCAACATTATGACCTTCTATTATCCTGTACGACCGCTCTTCGCTTCTGCCGCAAAACGAACAGGAGAGCGATTTCAATTTTGAACCCTTATCCGCCATGAGTCGTAGCCTCTATTCCTTCTCCCCGGAACGGTACATAATCTGGTCCACTATACCATACTTGACAGATTCTTCCGCGCCCATGAAGAAATTCCTATCGGTATCCTTCTCGATTTTCGACAACTTTTGACCGGTTTCATTAGAAATAATTTTATTCAAAATATCCTTATGATGGAGAATCTCCCTGGCATGAATTTCTATATCTGATGCCTGACCCTGAACACCTCCCCACGGTTGATGTATCATTACCCGCGAATTCGGAAGTATATTGCGCTTCGTTTTAGAACCCGCGGCGAGGAGAACAGCTCCCATGCTTGCCGCCTGTCCCATACACATCGTAGCGCAATCGGGTTTCACATACTTCATCGTATCGTAGATCGCCAGCCCTGCGGTAACGCTCCCGCCCGGGCAGTTTATGTAAATATTTATGTCCTTTTCCGGGTCGTCCGCTTCGAGAAACAGCAATTGCGCGATTATTATGCTTGCAACACTATCGTCGACCGGGCCTCCGATGAACACTATCCTCTCTTTGAGCAGGCGGGAATAAATATCATACGCCCTCTCACCTCTTCCGACTTGTTCTACTACCATCGGTATATACATACCGTTTATACTCCTGATTTAATGGTGATGATTAGCGTTCAGCATCGAATTGAACTCCGCCGCGCTCATCTTTTTTTCATTATATTTTGCGTTTGAACGCAGCGCTTCCATAACTTTCGACTCAAATATATCCTGTCTGATCTTTTCCCTCTGGTCCTTATCGTTTTTCATGCTCAAAACAGCGGTTTTATCTAAGCCGAGCAGCTGAGCGGATTTCTCCATCCAATCGTCAATGTCTGAATCGTTGACCTCAAAACCTTCCCTCCTGTACACCGATTTTCTTATCATGAGCCACTTCATATTCCAGATCGCGCCGGTCCTGTAATTTTCTCTTATATAATCCTCATCTACATCCTCGTTACCGTTTTCCTTAGCACGGGAAATTATCCCGTCGAGATAGCTTTTTATCATCGTTTCGGGTACTTCTATATCGGTCACCCTTACCATCTCATCCGCTAAAGCGTTGTTCACAAGATTACGGCTTTCAGCGTCGTACCTTGCCTGTAAGTCTTTCCTGATTTTTTCCTTTAGTTCTTCAACGCTTTTAAACGAATCGTTTACCTTTCTGGCAAAATCAGCATCTACGTCAGGAAGTATATGCTCTTCAACGCTATTAATACTGAATCTGAAAGTGAAATTGTGGGAATGGTCGCCATGCTCCTGAACAACCCTGACTACTCTTTCATCGCCCGGAATCGCTCCTAATAATTGCTCTGCCGCCTTTTCTCCAAATTCACCCTCACCCAGCTTAAGGACTCTCTTTTCGACCTTTTTCCCGATAATGGGTGTGAGTGATTCGTCTAATTCCTGGATGTCAACTTCGAGATAATTGCCTATCTCGGCGCCCTTCGCGGTATTTTTTACTTCGGCGTATTGTTCTCGTACTTCTTCGATAGCCCTTTTAACATCATCGTCACTGATTTCAACAATATGTTTCAGAACTTCTAAATTGTTTTTCCCGTAATCATAAAGTTTAAACTCGGGTTCTATTTGAACTTCTATGGTCAGCGATAAATCTTCGCCTTCCTTAAAGTTCATATCGACGAGGTTCCCGCTGTCGATAGGCTCTATGTTTGCCTCGCTTATGAAATCAAGATACTGTTTTCTAATCACATTGTCGATGAATTCTGCCTCGATGTCGCTTTTATATTTATTTCTGATCATCGATACCGGCATTTTCCCTTTTCGAAAACCCGGTTCTTTAATGTTTCGGCTGATCATCTGTATAGTACTATCAAATTCATCGGACAGATCTTCCCATGGGATTGTCACATCCATACGAACTATGCTGTCCTCTTTCTTTTCCGTTCTAACCTTCATACATTACTTTCCTTCAATAAAAAGCAGCTCAATTTAGACTCTGCCTTTTCCCTTGTCAAGTTCAATTAAGATGGATTTGATTGAAGTTTGCGGAATTTCTATCTAACGACCCGCAAATAATCCCAGAACTACCACGGACACAACCGCCACCGATGTGAGTGTTATAAACATCCCCTTGCTGGCGCCCGTTAATTGCGCTTCGATCTGCTCAACCCCCTTGGACTCTGCGTCAACGTTTTCCGCAAAGCGTCCCTCCGGATACTTCCGCTTATATATTCTGATGTTCTCCCTTGCTCTGCTCAGCCACTGAGGCGTTTTCTGCCTATCCGCCAGCTCCCTGTAAGAGGCTACGATCATATATAAGGATTCTTCAGCGGCGTTGGATTCAGGAAACATCAGCGTTACCGATTTAAACGTTGCGATGGCATCTTGAAACCTGCTCTCTTTAAAGAAATACTTCCCATTCGTCAGAATATCATCAGGACAGGTTTGCGCGTCTAAAATATCGAAGTTCACAGCTACCGCAATTACGGGTAATGTCAGAAATAGAATAGTTTTGCGTATCAGTGTTCGAAACATTAACGTGGTCTCCTGAGAACTAAATTCAGGATCAATGTATGCTATGTCAAATTTATAATCAAGAATCACGTAAAAACTCACTCCCATCCTTATTCATCTCGCGATTTATGCGTAATCCTCGATTCCCGAGCGAATTCACGTACCCTCACATTCGAAACTGAAACCCATCCGTCATCCCCGGAGTTACTCGGACTGAGCCTGAGGAGACAAGCTGATAGTCTTGGAAATAATAAATTTCTCCGGATTGGAAGTGGCATTTCTATCGTTCCTGAACGTCCAATCCACTCCCCCATCCCTTTCTCGAGAATGTTAATCTATTTTACATAACCCCGATGAAGATCTGTTTATGTTCCTTTACTTAGACACCTGTTGCTGCCGCAGATAGTCCTCCGTGGCAACTTCCAGTATTCCCACTATATCGGATCGCTGCCGGAGAAGTCTTGAGATTAGGACTCGGCGTCGATAGAACAGTGAAATGAACAGCAAATTGCCACGGAGCCGTTTCAATCTATTCCAGTAGTACAATACGAAAAACCCACTCGCAGGCAGCATGAGTCCGTAGGCTATTACCCATTCCACATTTGAAATAGTTGCAACTGCCCAAATTTGAGCGGAATAGAAAGTTGAAAATGTAACGATTCCCATCAGTAACTTGATCGAAGCCCGATACTCTATGCGATTCGTAACTCTGCGTGCAATGAAACCGGGGAGCTTATACGGGAGATAATTATTTATCAACCCATAAATGTGAATCGGCATACCGAGAAGAGAATAAACCACTGTCAAAAGGCTGCGGAGCGAGACAATTTTCTCAAATGAACCCTTTTTAAATAAGTCATCTTTAAGATTCAGACTTAACAACAGCTGCATGTAATCTTCCATCTTCTGTCGTAATGCCTCTACGCGCTCCGGTTCTTTGTGGTTAAAATAATGCACTGAATCCGTGATTGCCTTTGTCAGTCGAAAGTCTTTACCCTCCTGTTCCGGGGATAGATCCACCTCAACCGTCAGACGGTCTTTGTATATTGTTTCTATGTCACTTACAAGTTTATCCAGTGCTTCGTTTTCGATATCGATAGTATGCTGTTCTAAAGATTCTTTAATGCGATCCGTGAGAGCTTTCACAGCTGCCTCCTCAGAGTCCATGTACATTTCGAGAAACTCCGAAACGTCAATTGACTTTGCGAAAGAGATAAATAAGTCACTCCGGAATTCTTCAGGATCGGAGTAATTTAGTCCGACAGGTACGACGACAACTCCCAGTTTGAAGTTGTTTGCTTCCTCCGCTCCCAGCGCTATTCGCGCCGTACCCGTCTTGATCTTCTGTATCCGCCTCTCGACCTGACTAACCCCCTCTGGAAATATGAGTATCGAACCCTTACCAGCTAACACGTCGAAACATTTTCTGAAAACCTCTTTGTTTCTCTCCCTCGCTTCAGAACTCTCGCTTTTACGGTAAATTGGTATCACGAAAAGGTTTTTGAAAAGCCAACGCCTGAATGTTGTTGTGAATAGGTTTCCACGAGCAATGTAATGTAATCTCTTTTTGATGGCCGAACCGATGACGATCGCGTCCATCATTGTGCTGGGATGATTAGCCGCAATAATCAACGGGGCACCTTCAGGGATAAGCTTCTCACCTTGAACTTCAATCTTTCTGAAGAAAACTTTCAAGCTGATATCTGTGATAATTTTGAGGATTCCGTAAAACACGACTATTCCTTGAAATAGTGAACAATCACCGGCTTACATCTCCGGACAATACTTAGTAGGACAAGAGTCTAAACTTGCCCACGTGCGAATACGTTGCACGCTACTAAGGTCTTAGCCCTCTGAAATCGGTTGCGACACTTTCTTGCGCCATTTCTTATACCATTTTGCGGTCTTGAACCATTGACTCCAGCTATCTGCCTTCATGCTTTCATAGAATTTTATTTGGAGTTCCAAAGCATTTTCTAATGTAACGTTCAAAACCCGCTGAGGGGTGCCATGCAAGCCTTCTATTACTACCCATCCATCAGCGAACAGAAATGTAAAATGCCCATCTCCTTCCAATTCCGGGTCCGGAGAAATAAGATTCACATGCAGGACGTTCTTGCCTCTTATGAGCCATCGAAATATGGAACTTGACATCAAAGGATTATTAAGTGGATTATTAGCGCCCTTAATTTCCGATTTGACTAATACCTTTAGGATGCGGAATTGCTCGATGTCGCTGAGGTCTCCATTTGAAATATAATTTGCCAACAGATCAACCTGATAGGAGTATATTTCCACCACGTAATCAACATTGTCCTCATCTATATTCTTTATGAATTCTACATTGCTTTCTTTAACTATAGTGGTGAATTGTTCTCCGGTATCGATAACATGCACTCCTACCCGCCCAAACAATTGTTTAAAAAATTCTAAAACGTTGGGGGACACCTCTATGGATTGCCACCTTTCTAAACTTGTTGCGGCATTCTCAAATCGATATTCCTCCCATGTTCCATCATCATTTAAAACCGCAACTTTGTCATCCCGAGTAATAGCTATCCCGCTTCCAATTTTAATCGAATCGATAGGGATGGTGATGATGGTCGGCTTAACCGTGCCCTCTTTACGCGATGATGTTCCGCTGCAAGCGTATGCCGAAATAAGAAAGATCAGCATGCTGATGAATGAAACGATTTTCATATTTCGCATCCTTTCGCTTTCTATTTACAAAGTCTTGAGGTATTCAATGATAGCCATTCGATTCTCATCGGTCTTAATAACAGACCACATGTCGTGTCCCAGATTGCCGGCACCGGAACGGTTGGTATTGAACCAGTCTCGGTCATTTCCGTGCCGCCTGAAGAGTTCAGACTCGCTTAGCTTCTCCGCTTTTTCATCCAAATAAAGCTTTTGCCCAACTCGTTCAGGGTCAAAATTTTGCGCAGCCACGACGTTGAAGATTTTCGGTCGCTCAGATTCAGGACCAAGGAGATGATAGAGAGTGGGGACGCTCCCGTTGTGGAGGTAGGCATAATTGATCCACACTCCGGTGAGTGGCGTCGCGGCATACCCATCACTCTTTACGAGCTTGCCGTCCTTAGATATCGGAGTTTCGCTAAGAGCATCGATGAACCCTTTCGATACCACATTGATTCGTCCACGATCTGTACCAACATCAACATGTTTGCCTGTCCACTGGACGTTGCCCTCTCCATCATATACGCCATGACACCTAAAGCATCCGACCTCTGTGGAATAAAACAGTTCCTTGCCTTTTGACGCTAGAGTTTCATTAATGTCATAGGGATACTTAGGTGGTTTAATAAAGCTAACCACTTCCATAAATCCACGTTTGATAGCAGGAATAACGACCTGATCAAGTTCCTCATAGGAACGGTCCTTAAACAATTCCATGCAGGACGCAAGCATCGGAATCTCTCCGTGAAAGCTACCGTCAACATACCACCGCTCGAAAGGCGCTTTTGCGGCGAAGTGCCAGAGTGGCGGAATTTTAGCGTCACCTCTGCCTAACTCTTCCACACTCGGCAGCTCACCACCGTGAGACCTAATGTAGAATTCGAGGTAAGCACCAACGTAAGCAGTTGATCGACCGCGAGTCAGCGGATCTGTCTTCTCATGACGACGACGCGTGATGACGCTGTTCACTTTTTTGGCCAGTTTTCGATCGCCCGAAGCTGTGGTGAGGGTTGCCCGCCCTATGAAACCGGTCAGCTGTATGAGAGATTCAACGAGTACTTTTTCATCAAAGAGCTTATTGCCGGCGCCGAAATAGACCTGACCATCGATCTCAGCGATATGACACATGACGCAATTACTCGTGAAACCAAGTGGCTGGCCTGTTCCAAGGTTGGGCGAAACTCCATAGACTTCTGTCATGCTGTTCTCAGGCCACATGACAAGCCCGACCTTGTCTCTCGCGATACTCTTTTGACTCCCTGCTACCGCCCGCGTAACAACATTGCCGTCCAGCAACGATTTAGGGATCCAAAAAGAGCTCTTGTAATTCTCGGTCATGAAGTCGAATAAAGCTCGCTGACGTTCCCCTTCCGACCTGGGATCCTTTGGATCCCATTCGTAAACCATGTTGGCAATATCGGTTTCGAATGTACTGAATATGATTTCCCATGAACTGCTCATCGCAGAAGGTAACCGATCTTGAGAAACGAATATTACGCCACTCAACAGCACCGATGCCAACATGATTGTAAATAGAATTCGTTTTTGATTTGTGCGGTTAGACATTGTTTACTCCCGTCCTCACTAATATTAGAATCTTTAGGTCATTGAAAACCTCACCACACTCCACGACCACTAACTTATGAAAATAAAGGTTACTGTTAGAGTAATGTTTAAAATA
>JADFGO010000084.1 GCA_022567655.1 Candidatus Neomarinimicrobiota bacterium | reverse complement strand
AGCGTTTATCGCCTCGATCCGGCATAAATTCGGCATTATTTTTTCGCTCTTTGCGAAATGTAACCAATCACACAGATCACAGCGGTTTCGGAACATGTATAATGAGCAAACTGCATTTTAGCGGTAATTCTCAAATTCACTCCCGCATTGAATTGTCGCCAACTTTTTTCAAAAGGAGCAATTCATGATGACCACGATGCTTGTTTCGATTCGAAAATACTGTGCGATGTTTTCCGTTCTGTCGTTCTTTATACTCAGTTACGCAGCCGTTGGTGAAGATGCGAAGCCACGCAAATTGACTTCAAAACTCGACCCTATCAAGTCTGCCTCGCTAAATATATCAGACAAAAAAAATCCAGCGAGATTAATCCGTGCGATTGAAGTTGCAGGAGCAAAAGAAATAGCAGTTTAAAGTAGAAATGCAAAGAGTTAAACCACACATCGGTTCGATACTGTCCGTGTCGGGCAGGTACGATATCGATCCCTATCTCGTAGCGGCGTTTTGCGAGGTGGAGAGCAGGTTCAATACATACGCGATTCGATATGAGCCTCATTACAGGTGGCTGGTTGGTGAGAATCTTTCTCCGACGGAGACGATCTCGCAGAAGACGTCGTGGGGGCTCATGCAGGTTATGGGCGCCGTCGCGAGGGAGCGGGGTCTGAGATCGAAATATCTTTCCGTGCTGACCGAACCGAAGACCGGTATCAGGTTCGGCTGCGCTCATCTCGCATGGTTCAGGGATAAAAAAGGGTATTCAGGCGATGACATGATAGCGGCTTACAACGCGGGCAGTCCGCGGAAAAAGAACGGCATCTATGTGAATCAGGGATATGTCGATAAGGTGAATCGCCATTTTCAAGAGATAAAGAATCTGGCGCTGTTCGATCCGTTCGTTCAGATATAAGATGAACCGGTATAGACTTTAACACACCCTCCCGATAAATCGGGATAAACTCACCCCTTTTACTAGAGGGGATGTAAATATTCTCTCCCCTTGAGGGGAGTGGCTCGAAGAGACGAGGGGTGTTATCGTTTGATCTTCGTTAAATCACACCCTCCGTCCGCCAGCTGGCGGACACCTCCCTCGAGGGAGGAGGATCCATATATGGATTAGAGCCCGCCTGGCATCAGTCGGACAGGGAAAGGAGGGGATATAAAATTCCCCTCTATCAACCAGCCCGACATTGGTCTGGCGGGGAGGGGTAGCCGATCCTTTAAGAATCTTATAAGAAAGGGCTGGGGTGTGTAAGTATCATGCGGTCGGGGCCACCGCCGTTGGCGGGACAGGCAAGCCCTGACCGCACTTCAAAGGAGAGTTCTCCAAAAGAGTCCTTCGTGACCAGCGGAACAACCATCAACCCTGACATCTCTCTATTAAATAGAAATAAGTCAGTAGGCCGACACACAGGAGAACAGATATGGCGCGAAGCACAATGGCGGAGCTGATAAGCCGGTTCAGGCTGTTCAGAGGGGATATAACTTCATCCGTGATGACGGATGGGCAGGTCGAGAACATGTTCGACCTGAACCGGGGCTATCTGGATAAGCTGATACTCGGGCATGACTCCGACGCAAAAGTTTTCGAGTCGCACCATAAATATGTCGAGTCCGGTTTTTCCATCATCGAC
Organism: Candidatus Neomarinimicrobiota bacterium; assembly: GCA_022567655.1. NCBI lineage: Bacteria > Pseudomonadati > Fidelibacterota > Fidelibacterota bacterium. The sequence goes on along the minus strand of JADFGO010000084.1, from coordinate 7,313 downwards.
AGCGGCGGTAATGTGGTCAGCGCTGACGCCTCATCTCCTGTTGAAGGCCTGTTCAGTTTCAACACGGCACAGTCAACGCCGCTCAGGCTTAAGGGTTATTCGCACAATCTCTTTCTCACGCTCGCCCTGGCGTACCGGGCGATAGTATCGAGCGAGGACGCATGGCAGAGGTACGAGCGAGGGGAGGTGGAGCTTGAAAAGAAAGACGTTTTGAAATTAGCGGATAACTTCGAGCGGATGGGGTTCAGTGCGAATAATTATAGGACTGTTCGTGGGTAAGATTTACACACCCCGTCTTTTGTCCCGAACAATCGGGACAAAATCCACCCCTCTTATTAGAGGGGAATATAAGGATCGTTTTTTATTGGAATTACAGCCTGAGATTGGCTGCGCCTGTCCGACTACAGCCAGGCGGGAAGTCGAAGGGTGATAATACTTCCAAAGCAATGCTTCGACTCCCTCACCGGAGGCTCCTCTGGAGCGCTCAGCATGACACTTCCGCTCAGCATGACAGTGTGTAGAGTAAGGATGAATCGTGGCTAACAGCGAAATCAGAAGCGGGTTCAATTTGAATACGGTCTTTCTGCTGATAGCGATCGTCTCTATCGTATTCACAGCCGGGATCAATTACGGCGGAGTGTCCGGGTACAAGAAAGAGGTAGAAGAGATCAAGCGCGATTATGCCAGGCGGGATGTGTTGGACGTCCGGCTGTCGAACATCGAACAGGCTTTGAACGAGATAAAGGAATCGTTAAGGGAGAAAATGGAGAGATGACGTTCATAGACTCAACGGCAAAGCGGACAGTATCGATAGTGCGAAAGAACGCCGGAGCGCAGAACTCAAGCACCGGTTCCTATACGCCCTCGACCGTCACGATTCAGGCAGGTGTGGAATGCGACATCCAGCCGTACACAACCAAACGCGGCGACGTTGTGCGCGACGATTCAGGTGAAGAGATCAGCGCGGATCTGATCATGTTCACGGCAACGAAAATCAGCTCTGACTTCCGCGTACGCGATATCGTTTCCGACGGGGGAACGGAGTACGAGATAGTTGCAAAGAGGGACTGGCGGTTGCACTGGGAGCTGTTACTCAGAGAGAGGAAAAGGAGCTGATGTTCGCTCAAAATGAAATTATATCAGCGGTGTGGCGGAAGCTGAACGCGGATGCAACGCTTCAGGGAGCGTCGTATCTGGGCGGCGCCGGAAAGATATGGACAGGTTCGAAGCGTCCGATGCAGACGGATAATCCGCTCCTGACGATAGAAGGGAGCCGGCAGCTGAACGAATCGCTGATGGAGCAGTGGGAGCTGATAATAAAGGCGTATGCCGACGACAGCGATAACGGAACGGCTGACCTGACAAAATTAGGAAATATTACGAACCGGGTCGCCGATCTGCTTCACAATGCCGACATGACGATCTCGGGAGGAAGAATCCATACTGTCTATTTTGACAGCAGTTCGGAAGCGGTTTACGATCCCCAGCACCAGAAAGAACATCGGCAGGAATCAATATTCCGGATGTTTGCGATAAAGTCTACGTGATGCGGCTGGTGCCTCAAAGCGTTAATTCAGATTCCCCCATGATTAACGGAGGACGCCGCATTACGGTTTTTAGAGAGAGGTTTGGATCCATTTACCGATCACACCCTTCGGCTTTGTCGGACACCCATCTCAAAATTGGATTTGTTTGATGTGAACCACCCCTGACTAAAGCATAATAATTGACACTAATTAGATGAGGAGATCATGGCTATAACGACAGATAACATACTAATAGGCGAAGGGAACCTGAGTCTTGACGGCGTGGCGCTCGGCGCGACAGAGGGAGGATTTTCCCTCAGGCAGGACCAGGAATGGTACGACGCAATGGTGGATCAATCGGTTGGAGTGCAAAAGAAAAAACTGATCCGCAGGCGGCTCTTCGGAAGAGCTAACGTAGCGGAGGCAGCGTTGGCGAATTTTGCAATCGGGTACGGGCTTCCCGCAAGCGGGATCTCGGGGCAGACGCTCACTTTCGGCGGAACGGACAGGGGAGCGGTAACAGGCACGTTCGTGGTGTCAAAAGGCAACCCGGCAGGATTCGACAGGACGCTGAGTTTTTCGAGGATAGTCTCGCTCGGCAACTCAGAATCACCGTTCAAAAGAGACGGCATCACATTCGTCCCGGTGGAATTCGAGATACTTCCGTCAGCCGACGGAGTTGACACCTTCTTCACGATTAACGACGCGACGGCGTAGGGTAAGATATAAAGTTTATCTATAGAATAAAGCGTCACCCCTTACTCTCTCCGTGTTAATAAGAGGGAAGCAGATGACAAACGATAAATCAACCGATCCGTTTGATATTCTTGCCCGGGAGGGGCTCATATCGGAGGAGAGCAACCCGGAATCCGGCGACTCAACAGTCGGCGGAGATGATCAATCCGGATCGATAATGGAGCTGCTCAAAGAGAGCCTTGCCGTTCAGCGGGAACTGTTAGATCTGTGGAAGAATATGACGAACGATAAATCAGCCGATCCATCAGATATTGTTGTACGGGAGGGGCACCTATCGGATGAGAGCAACCCGGAATCCGGCGACTCAGCAGTCGGCGGAGATGATCATTACGGACCGATAATGGAGCTGCTCAAAGAGGGACTCGGTGCTCAGCGGGAGCTGTATGGTCTGTGGAAGAAGACGCAGGTTGAGATTGAAAGTTTACGTCGAGAGATCCGGGATCAAAATTCCGGCAGCTCTGAACGTTCAGATAGAACAGATGTTTCAAGTATAGCAGAGGAACTTGCGGACGAGACGATCTCGCAGCTGAGGGCAGTTGGATTGAGAGGGTGAATTGGAAGAAACAAGTGCTTATTGAACACACCCTGTCTTTTGTCCCGAACAACCGGGACAAAATCCACCCCTCTTGTTAGAGGGGAATTAAAAGACTATTTCCCTATTAGATTACCCACCTCGTCCCTGTTTTCAGCAAGCAGAAATGAAATAAACCAAAAGGGAGAATCAGATGGCCAAAAAACCTGAAGAGAAAAATGAGGTCGTAAGAATAGAAGAGCCTGTTTACGGGGGAGACGTGATATCATCGGTGAAAAAGCTTCTCCCGGGCCTGGTGGAAGAGCATCATTCTAAATTGGAAGAACTCAGGGCTAAGCGGGAAGGGGAGATCGAATCGCTCGACAGGGATGAAAGATACTCATCCGAGTTTATCAAAGCAGAAACAAGCCGGATAAAGGCGGAGTACAATGAATCGATCAGACAGGAGGAATCGGCTCATCGGTCGGATATCCATAACAGGATAGCAGAATCAGCGTCCGAGGAACAGAGCATAATTTACGCCGACGATGAAGAGGAAACCTCATATAGAACTCTTGTCGACGAAGCGAAAAACTCTATACGCGATGCGGTTCTGACCGACGATAAAATAAGCAGGAAACTTGCCCTTGAAACAGCGGTAAACCTGAGGAAGATAGCGCAAATCGAGGAGCAGCGCGAGTTGACAAAATTGATCCGTCATTATCCGTTAGAGGCGTTAGAGCAGTACAAATCAGCGCTTTCTGAAAATAAAACGCGGATCATAAACTATTTCGAGTCTGTCTGGCCAACCGTTAAAGCGAAAACAAACCCTCTCGCTGTCGGTGATATGGAAAAGGACAGCGCCTCGATGCAGACGATAGAGGAGAGTTTCGAGAAGCTGCGCAACACGCGACTGAAAAATCTGAAGGACAAACTCGGTCCTGTGAGTACTCAGAAAAACGCGCTGCAAATGTACCTGAACGATCTTGAGCTGGCGGAGAGTATGAGGAGGTAAGGGGGATTTCTAATCAAGAACTATTTTATCTCTTTTGTGCGGCCCCTTTCACAGAGTGGCGTCCAGAATGCTCTTTCTGGTGTGCATGCCGGTCATTCTTACGGTGAACATCAACATTTCTCACCATCTTACGAGCATTCTCGTTTCTAAGGATATAATATCCATCATCCATTTTTTCGACCGTATATTCAGTTTGCTTTAATGCCATTCTGTTCCTCCTAAAAGTAGTTATCGGTAAATTTTCCTTAACCTTAAGTATCTACTACTACAGAATTTGGTATCTGCCTCATACTATATAACATTTTTGATATTATAAAAGCAAGAGTTTTCGCAAAGGTCCTTACTAAGCGAAATTCATGAGTAGATAAATCCTCATTGATTGGAAGGGGGGATGATCCATCAATTGTGAATAAAGCATATAGGATAATCGCATCTTGCTCTTAAACATATATGGGGACTGTATATATCCACTTCAATTTTTTATAAACCTTATCTTGCTCTTTTTGTGGAATTGACCATTTGGGCCCACCTGCTTTAGGTTTGATTGTCAAGTCACAAAATGTTCCATCAAAACTTATACCGGCTATTGCTTCATTCCATGTAAGTCCCATACAGCCTTGACCTGGCGATAATGAAATCAATAAATCATCATAAGATTCCATATTGTATTGATATTCAATTCTGAGCTTTTCATCGTCACCTAACAACGATATATGAGATCTTAATTTAATATCAAGCAGTCTCTCCAGATAAGAAACAGAAGCACAAAGGCGATTCATAGTTTCTTTGACCTTTTTTACATTAGATCGTCTTAACTCATAGGTTTCAAGTTTATAATATGCAATGATTGCGATAGGCACGAGAATCCAAACCCAAATAATATCGAAATTTAAGGACACGATTATGCCAGCAATTAAAGAAATGGACCAAATAAGTGTCTTTATTGTAGGTTCTTTTTGCATAATCTAACGTTAGCATAAATTATAGAAAGGGCAAAAGTATATATATGGAATCAAACTGTCAAGTATTATTACAAATATATGGCAGAGTAAATGACATATCTAAATATAATATAAATAAGCATATACAGAGTATCATGACACAGTAAATGGCAAGCACATGGAAGATATATGGCAAGACCTATCCCGCACCTAATTTCCTAACCTGACAATTCACTAAACAGTGAAAGCAGTATGTTGCGGCAATAATATAGAGGGATAAATGGCATTCAGTGATTCGATCAAGTGGAACGGCAAATCGATTCGCGATCTGTTCGCGGAGATAACCGAAGTGAGAGGGCGGGGCAAGCCTGCGTTGAAGACTTCCGATGTCGATCTTCCCGGAAGGCATGGCCGGATCACCTTCAAGCAGACGTATAAGCCGAGGGTGATAGAGATAGAGGGGACTATCGAAGGGAGTTCACACGCCTCTCTGATGAGCAATATAGAAAACGTGAAATCTCTCTTTGCAATGGAAGACGAGACTCTTCCACCGGGCGAAGAGTCGATCGCCGACGGGATGAAGTACGGCAGATTGGAATTCGGCGACGAATCCGGCAGGCACTATCGTGCGGTCTTTGACGGCATATTCGAATTTCCGGAACTGTCTCACAGGTGGATGAGCAACGACATGAAGCTTTTCAGGGCGCGGTTCAGGTGCGACGACCCGTTCTCATACGGCAACACGATATCTGAGGTTACGATGTCAGCTAAAGCAAATGAATTTAAGAAAATCAACACCGGCACGATGCGAAGTAAACCTGTTATCGAGCTCAAAGGAGCAGTTACGAATCCGATGATAGTTGAGGGCGATAAAACCGCAGTAGTTCATTTTGATTATAACGACAACCTCAGCGACGTCACGCTTTCGACGGTTTCAGGGAATTTCACCAACAAGTTCGGTTACAGGAGCGTTAAGTCACTCACTACCCGGCAATCAAAAGCCATTCAGTTAACGGGTTCAGACAGTCTCTATTACGACCGCGGGAGCATAGTGAACGGATTGAACTATACGAATTTCAATCCGTATCAGGGTACAATTATGTTTTGGCTCAAGCCTTATTTTGATGGCGATGACAACAAGAATCATTCAATATTCCATGAAGCCGGCAATTCAAGCAACGATATTTTTATTGAGAAAACTGGTGGCAATACTTTGCGTGTATCGCTTATGGCGGGTGGTACAAATCGCACCGCAACAATAAACGTTACATCGTCGAACTTTGCTGCCGGAACCTGGTATTTTCTTGTCGTTAGATGGGATACCAAAAACAGTTTTGACGGTACTAACTATCTCGGCATACGATTAGATTCAGCTGATTCGGAAAGCAGTTCTGCTCTCGGAGTTCCTACGGCTGTTGATGAAACATTATCAATCGGACAGGTTTCCACTAATATTGCTACTGATATTTTTGATGGTTTGATACACTGGCAAATCTATGAGCGAGCCTTGACGGATAGCGAAGTAACCGATCTATACAATTCGGGTGCGGGAGTCGAGCCTTTCGTTACGCCTGACACTAAACTGCTCTCTGCTGGCGAACTGTCAAGCGGCGACCCCGTAAGCGTCCAATATCCTTGGGTTGATAATGAATTTGCAGATGGCAACCAAGAAAATGACCCTTCTATTGAATGGACTTTTGGTGGTTCGGGAGGTACGGGCGCAAATACAGCGGTAACTAATAATACAAGCACCGTTAAATATGACCTCCAATCGGCAAAACTGACTTGGGTTTCGGCGGCGGCAGATGCGCTCATGTATAGTACAACAGTTGAACTTGTGTTTCCACACGGCTATTTTTATCGGCTTTGGGTTTACTTTGAAACGCTCCATGCTTCTGATGAAATGGAGTTAATTGCAACAACGGCTGGTTTAGTCTTTACCCGAAGGCTCGATACGGGTACTGACGATTTGGGAGTTGCTTTCGCAACAGGCAAATGGCTCTATTATGAAGGAACTTTTAAGACTGCGGGTTCTGCGGGTTTGGAGTTTAGATTTAAAAAGATAAATGCAAACGGCGATGCTACCCTTTATGTTGACCAGATGGATTGCCACGAGGTTGAAACTATTAACCCATCTTTCGAGGGAACTTATTCAAGTGGGGTTGCTCCTAATTGGACAAAAGCAGGCACGGGAACATTAACAGAGGAAAACGCAGACACTCACAGCGGAATTGCGGCACAGAAACTTGTAGGGACTTCTGGACTTCAATTTAGACAGAATTTTTCGGGAGTATTAGTTGATAACGCATGGTATTTGTTTTCCTGTTGGGTAAAAAGGACTGCTGGTTCTGCTGGTCTATCTGCTCAATTCACTGATTTTTCCGGAGGTGATATAACGTTTTTTACAGGGTTTGGTGCTTCTGAATGGACTAAAATAACGGCTCTTTTTCAATATGACGCACTATTAACATTTTTCTATTTTGGTATAGGCAATGGCGATACTTGGCTTATAGATGATACTTCAATAATCGAACTCGATAAGGTAACAGCAAACGTCGCTTCAC
>JADFGO010000083.1 GCA_022567655.1 Candidatus Neomarinimicrobiota bacterium | reverse complement strand
CTTTAATTTATATTTATAAAGTGCTTGGCTATGCGTTCAAAAAAGAGAGAATCTCTTTTCCGGGTATCATAGCACTATTAAGATAATTTAAACATCGGAGGATTGAATGAGTTCACAAAGCGATTCAAATCAAGGCGGTTCCGGGATTTCCACTTTTGTTCCCTACATCTCGGCGGAAACAAAACTGCCTGAAATTACAATCAAGGCTGTTATACTCGGGGTAATCCTGGCTGCAGTATTAGCGGGAGCAAACGCATACCTCGGCTTATTCGCAGGGCTCACCGTTTCCGCTTCGATTCCTGCCGCGGTTATTTCAATGGCAATACTCAGGCTTTTCAAGAAGTCAAATATTCTCGAAAATAATATCGTTCAAACCGCTGCATCATCGGGCGAATCGCTCGCCGCCGGCGTTATATTCACGATCCCGGCTCTGATCATGCTGAATCATTGGACATCTTTCAATTACTTACAGACAACGTTGATCGCAGCACTCGGCGGCGTGATCGGCGTATTATTTACCATACCGTTAAGACGCGCCCTGATAATAGAGGCAAAGCTGAAATACCCGGAGGGTATTGCTACGGCTGAAATACTGAAATCGGGTGAAAAAGGCGGATCAACAATCAAATATCTGATTTGGTCGAGCATCGCCGGAGCCGGGTTCAAATTCGCCGAAACCGGATTACACCTGTGGAGCGCAACCTGGGAATCGGCACGGTACATGATGGGAACCTTAGCGTATTTCGGCGTGAACCTCTCCCCCGCATTAGTTTCAGTAGGCTATATAGTAGGGCTGAACATTGCGACCTTGGTGTTCCTCGGTGGTGTGATATCGTGGATCGTGGCAATCCCCATCTATGTCTGGATGAACGGGATACCGATGGAAGAGGCTGTTCACGCTGCAGGTGACATCTGGAGCACTCAGATACGCTATCTCGGCGTAGGCGCAATGGTTGTAGGCGGCCTCTGGGCGCTGATAAATCTGAGAAAGCCGCTGATAAACGGTATTCGAAGCAGTCTGCAGGCATACCACGGTGATTCCGGCGATGGTAATGTCGCCAGAGTGAGAACGGAACATGATGTATCTATGAAATTGGTCTTGATATTATTGATCGCTTCGATAGTCCCGCTATTTATTCTATATTCGGTCATCGTCGAAGATATTTCCATAGGGGGGCTTATGGCTGTCCTTATGATTATCGCAGGATTTCTGTTTTCAGCCGTAGCGGCCTATATGGCAGGGCTTGTCGGCAGCTCCAATAACCCGATTTCAGGAGTGACTATCGCTACTATACTAACGAGCGCGGCTCTGTTAGCGGCTTTCATGGGCACCGACAGTCCTATAGGACCGGCAGCTGCCATCCTAATCGGAGCGGTAGTATGTTGCGCCGCCGCTATCGGAGGGGACGTGCTTCAGGATTTGAAAGCCGGACAACTGCTCGGCGCAACGCCATGGAAGCAGCAGGTAATGGAAGTCGTCGGTGTTCTTGCCGCAGCAGTGGTCATGGCGCCTGTTCTAACTTTGCTGCTCAAGGCATACGGTATCGGAGTAGCGACCGCAGCTCACCCTAATCCCCTCGCCGCCCCGCAGGCAACACTCATGGCGAGTGTGGCGCTCGGAGTATTCAGAGGGGGGTTACCGATGAATTTGATATACATCGGAGGATTGATAGCCGTGACGATCATACTGATTGATAAATACCTTGAAAAACAGGGCTCATCGTTTAGAATGCCCGTGCTTGCCGTTGCGGTCGGTATCTATCTTCCGTTGGAACTCTCTTCCGCGATATTTATCGGCGGGCTGATCGCATACGCGGCTTCACGCTTTTATAAGAAAAAGATAGATTCCGCGTCCGGAGATGAAATTAATGAAATAAAGGAATCGGAGAAAAAAAGTTCAAGTAATGGATTGCTTTTTGCCTCAGGCTTGATCACGGGTGAAGCATTGGTCGGGATCTTCATGGCAATCCCCATCGTTATGTACCAGGACAGGAATGTATTTGCGTTAGTTTCGGACCCGATAGCGATTCCGGGTATGTTAGCTCTCGCGGCGATAGTATATGTGCTTTACAGGGCTGCAAGAGGGAGCAATAGTTCTTAAGCATTATGTTGCTACGGAAACGTACAGGCAGATATTGACCACCCTAAGTTATTGAGGTTGATGTGGCAGTCAGGGCTTGCCCTGACGCCAATCGGTACTAATCTACGCGGTCAGGGCAAGCCCCGACTCGCACCAAGAGGTTTCCGAAGGGAATTTCGTTCTAATAGACAGCTGTTCCTAATCAAGTTCACTTCCTTTTGGAGGTCAATATGTATTTGAGCTTGCCGAGTATTATGCTGTTATGAATTGAAATAATCGCTATATTACACCAATATTTAGAATCTGCGCCCGGGCCCGACGCACTACGATCCGGGCGTAACTTTAAACAAAATTTTGAAAATTACGCCGTGCGAAATAAAGAGAAAAAAACTGAAGTTAACTTACTCGAACTTGTTCCCAAGAGAATATTAGAGTGGGAATATACCGATGACGGCTTGGTCACGCTGAAGATACCCAAGTTTAGAGGAAAGTTGGGGAATTTCATCACTTCAAAAATGAATTCCCCGGATTATACGGTTCAATTAGATGCGGTCGGCTCCTTTGTGTGGAAAGAGTGCGACGGAGAAAAGAACGTTCTGGAGATTTCTCAGAAAATGAAAGATGAGTTTGGAGATGATGTCGAACCCTTATACGAACGTATATCATTTTTTATAAAAACGTTGACATCTTCAAAAGCTATAGAACTATTATGAAAATCGCCTGCGCATCGAAGCGAAAACCTAAATTAGACGCTCTCGATGAGGCTATGAAGCTTATTTCGGAACAGTTGGATATTCAAGAGTGGAGCATAGATGCTTACTCGATAGACTCGGGGGTCAGTGAAACGCCCAGAATGAGGGAAGAAATAATAAACGGGGCTTTAAACAGGGTAATAACAATGCAGGAGATGCTGATTGATAATCCCGGCTCTGTTGATTTTTACGTCGGTATGGAAGGTGGATTTCACAGGATAAACATAAACGGTGAAAATATTACATTTATCGAGGGGTGGGCTGCCGTGTCGGACGGCAGCGCAGTCAATATCGGCTCATCTCCGAATTTAAGCATACCGAAGAAGTTGGCTCATTACGTTTATGAAGAAAATGAAAGCCTGTCAACAGCCATAGACAGGTATTCAGGATTGGCTGAAGTCAGAGACCGTCAGGGAGTATTCGGAGTTTTGACCGGCAATATTTTGACGAGAGAGTTAAGCTTTAAGTCAGCATTGATAACTGCATTCGCGCCATTTTACAATAAGGAATATTATGAAAACGAATAATTTAGAAATCACCGAAGATCTTATAAGGAGTCTTCCCAAAACCGATCTGCACTGTCATTTGGACGGTTCGCTGAGAATTCAAACAATGCTCGAGCTTGCTGAGGAGCAAGGTGTCTCGCTCCCCGCGGATAATGCCGAAGATCTGGCAAATATAATTCACTCCGGAAGAGAACGGCATAAAAGTCTTGCTGACTATTTGAAAGTTTTCGATCTCACCTTGAGCGTGCTCCAGACGGCGCCTGCTCTTGAAAGAGTAGCATTTGAGCTTGCGGAAGATCAATGGAACGACGGAGTAAGACTTTTAGAGGTCAGGTTCTCGCCCGTATTAAACATCGAAAAGGGCTTGACCCTCACGGATACCATTGAGGCTGTGAAAGCAGGTTTGCATAAAGCTGAGGCAAAATATGGTATTATAACCGGAATCATAGTCTGTGGAATAAGGAGTATCGGAGCGGAAACGTCCCTCATCCTCGCCGAGCTTGCGGTCGCATACAAAAACAGGGGTGTTGTGGGCTACGACCTCGCCGGACAGGAGGAAAATTATCCGGCTAAAGATCACAGAGAGGCATTTTATCTCACACTGAATAACAATCTTAATCTGACGATCCATGCGGGAGAGGCATACGGGCCGGAAAGCATCCACCAGGCTATACATTACTGCGGTGCACACAGGATAGGGCACGGAACGCGGACGAAAGAAGACGGTGATATTCTGAACTACATAAATGACCATCGAATCCCGCTCGAAATGTGTATCACGTCAAATGTTCAAACAGGCAGCGTAAGCAGCTTCGAGTCCCATCCGATAAAGTACTATTATGATCTCGGTCTCCGGGTTACGATCAACACCGATAACATACTTGTATCCAATACGACGGTATCTGAAGAATTTATGGTTGCTCATAAATATTACGGGTTTGATATAAATGACTTCAAGGAAATAATTATTTTTGGGTTCAAGAGCGCTTTCCTACCGTATAAAGATAAAAGAAGGCTTGTCAGGGACGTGGTGGAAGAGCTGGCTAAGTTTTAGTTTCTATCGTTTGATTACAGCTATCTTCGCCGATGCGCTCAATTCCGAAGCGGTATAGACGAAAGCTATGTAAATTCCGCTTGATACCAGCCTGCCGTCATCGTCTCTTCCATCCCAAAAAGCCTGACTTCCTCTGATCTCCCCCGAACCTGAGAGATTTCTTATGAGGTCTCCGTTGATGTCAAGAATCTTAACGCCTGCTCCGTCAGCCAAGTTATCTATTACCAGCTCTCTATCTGCCGGAATTATGAACGGACTCGGATAGGTCCTGACTTCATCCAATGTGAGTAACGGCGCTCTATACTCAGACCGCAATATTGATAAACCCTTGAGAGTCGCTATGAATACGTCACCGGTGTGCGGGTCGAATTCGATCGATGTCACGTTGTTTGACAGTATATCGCTGTTCTTCAAAGTGAAACCATCATTTCCATTGAGCCAGGTGTTGTCATTTAATAATACCTTCACACCCCCCGCTTCTGTGGCAAACCATTTGTTGTTCCGGCTATCCACTTCAATCCGGTTGACGGTATGGTCGGATATTACCGGAAGTATAACCGATAGCTGATTTCTCAGTCCGCTGTCGGTAAGTTCTTCCGGTATAACCAGGCGGTGAACTCCTCCTACCACGGCTATCCAGACAACGTCATCACGGTCAACTGCAATATCCTGTATAATGTTACTTTCGAGACCATCCTTCTTTGTGATCCGCGCCATGATATCGTCTGACTGGTCTCCGAGACTGCCCGAGTAATCTATAACCTGCACTCCCCCTTCCGGCAATAGAATCTCCGAGTCTGCCTGAAACCCCAGCCATACGTTCCCCCGGCTGTCCAACGAGACAGCCCTCAGCACTCCGTTCATAAGACCGGAATCGGAGTCAAAATAGTGCCAGTTTTTAAGAGTGTCGATGACTGCCAAGTGCCTGTTTGTTTGCGCAAATGCATTAGCCACCCAGATATTCCCTGAATTATCCTCGGTTATGTCATCTACGACCACAAATTCGGAGTTTCCTCCATGCCCTTCTGAACCGGCTAATATTCCATCGACAGTGTTGTACAAAACATAATCTTCGGGAGACGACGGGTCGAACTCAAGCATCCCCTTTCCCCCATAGCCGAAATAAACCAGACCGTTGGACGCTGCGAATACTACCTCAACTGTCGAACGAGGAATAGTGAGTGTATCCGCCACATAACGAAGCCAGTCCACGTTGTCGTCGTGAAGCTTCGTCGTTCCGGGAGTGGATAAATAGCTCTTCCACCTCCCGTTCGAATATCTGCTGTGACCCTTGTTAGAGCCTACCCACAGCACTGAGTCACTGCTTATCGACACTGACGTCAGTATGTTATTAAATGGGGAGTTGAGGGCTTGAGTTACGAAACGAGCGGAAGTCCGGTCATATTCCGCCGGTCCTTCTTCGAAAAAACCTATCCATAAGTCCCCTTTACTGCTTGCGGTAATAGCACGTGCCGCACGTCTCTCCCCTGAAAAGACACTCCATCCGCCCCCGGGCGACCTTATATAAACACCCACGTCGGTAGCCATATAAGTTTCGCTGTCCAAATTAAAAAATGAGAAGGAAGTCAAAAAAGAGGGTGATATCTCGCCGTCGACTACCCAGACCGAATCTTCCCTCCGGAATACCAGGTTGTCGGGAGCTGCCAACAAAGTATCGCCTATCGAACCTATCGCGTTAATGTGCCTTTCATCACCTGTACCCATATTATGAGCTACCCAGCTAAGAGGATCCTTCAGGTTTTCGTTCTTTAACGATGCCGATAACAGACCATTGTCCGTACCCACGTAAATTGAATCACCTATTACGGAGATGGCGGTGATCTTTTGAAATGAAACTCCCTGAGGGAAGTTCATAAAGGAGTCTTTGAAATGATACCTCTCCGAGTCAGGATCATACTCGATAAGGAGCAGCCCGACTTGATCGGCCGCTATAAAGCCGGCGAATACCGAATCGCCGCTGATCTCAAGCGCTGTTATCTCACTCAGGTTTTCATTGATAGTGTATATCGATCCGTTCTCCGATGAATAAAAATCTATGTTGCCGGACGGACTGTCCATACCGAGGATAACGGTCCCCCGGCTGTCTATTGCCAGACTTGTTATATCTACGGATGACAGACCGTCAAGAATTGTGATCGTTTTTGTACCGGAAACCCCGTAGGAAATTAATCCGCCGCCTGTCGCCGCATAAACATAATCGCCGAAAGTGTCCATGTCACGAACAATTAGTTTACTTGATTCGACGCGCCATTCATCTATCCTGTTTTCGTTCTGACTCCTGCCTGTGGAAGCCGATATATGAAGCCCCGCCAGGATCAATAAAAGATATTTCATTTATGATCGTCGTTTATTTGATTTTCTTGAAAAGATTGTGCATTTCAATTGCAGCTAACGCAGCATCCCAGCCTTTGTTCCCCATTTTAGTTCCCGCTCTCTCAAGCGCCTGTTCAACGCTGTTGGTGGTCAGTACTCCGAAAATCACGGGGATATTAGAATTATACGCAAGGTCTGAAATCCCTCGCGATACCTCCTGAGCGACATAATCGAAATGCGGTGTTGCTCCTTTGATGACAGCCCCCAGACATATTACCCCATCATATTTTCCGCTCTCAACCAGCTTCTTTGCCACGGCAGGTATCTCCCTGGAGCCCGGAACCCAATAAACATCCTGCGTCTCATCTTTTGCCTCATGTCTTCGCAGGCAATCAAGAGCGCCTTCCAATAACTGGTTGGAGATGATGGAATTGAATCTTCCGACGACAAGAGCGAATTTCAACCCCACCGCTTTGAGTTCACCTTCGATTACGTTTGACATAATTTATTTCCCCTATCCTTTTAATATCATATGGCCAAGTTTATCTCTTTTGGTTTCGAGATACTTTTTATTCTGAACGTGCGGTTCGACTTCAAGCGGCACGCGCTCGATAATCTCAAGTCCATAAGCATCCAAGCCCACCACCTTCTTGGGATTATTGGTCATTAACTTCATCTTACGTACCCCCAAATCTACGAGTATTTGAGCGCCTATCCCGTAATCGCGTAAATCCGGTTTTAATCCTAACGCCTCGTTAGCCTCGACCGTATCCTTACCCAAATCCTGTTGATGATAGGCAAGGATCTTATTTTTAAGCCCGATACCCCTTCCTTCCTGCCTCATATAGAGTAAGATTCCGTTCCCCTCTTCCTCAATGTTTTTGAGAGCTCTGTCTAACTGATCCCCGCAATCGCACCGCATCGATCCGAGAGCGTCTCCTGTCAGGCATTCGGAATGAACACGCACCAGAACAGCTTTTTCTTTCGATACTGTGCCCTTAACCAGCGCTACGTGAGTTTCCTTGCTTAGTATATTCTCGTAGAGGTGCAGAACGAATTCACCGTTTGATGTCGGCATTTTAACCTTCTCAACCAATTCAACCAGCTTTTCGTTTTTTCTGCGGTATTCGATGATATCCCTGACACTTATGAGCTTCAATCCGAATTTTTCTGACATTTCAATTAGTCTCGGAAGCTTTGCCATTGTCCCGTCTTCATCGATTATTTCGCAAAGCACAGCAGTCGGATCGAGTTTCGCGAATCCTGCCAGATCGATCGATGCCTCTGTATGCCCTGCTCTTCTTAGAACGCCCCCCTTAACGGCGAGTATCGGAAATATGTGCCCCGGACGCGCAAGCTGCGAGGGCGTGGTCTCAGGATTATAAATGGTTTTTATCGTTGTTGATCGGTCATGCGCGGAAATGCCGGTAGTCGTACCCTCTTTTGCATCTACGGACACGGTAAACCGGGTTTGATGCAGGGCGGTGTTATCCCTCACCATCAAATTCAGCTTCAGTTTCTCCGCCCTTTCCTCCGTCAATGCAACGCATATCAAGCCCCTGGCTTCTTTTGACATAAAGTTCACGGCTTCCGGAGTTATTTTTTCCGCCACCATTATCAGGTCGCCTTCATTCTCCCTGTCTTCGTCATCGACCACGATGATCATCTCACCCTTCTTATACGCCTTGACCGCTTCAGGTATACTGTTAAACTGTTCCAATTTTAATCCTCAACTTAATTTTTCTAAAATCCCATCTCTCCCAATTGTTCCAGCGACATTCCATTTTCTTCTTTCATGCCGCTCAACATTTTCTTCGCATATTTTGCGAGTATATCAACTTCGACGTTTATAAGATCGCCAATCTTTTTTTCACCTATAGTGGTCGATTTAAGCGTATGAGGTATAAGCGCTACGCTCAATTCGCCGTCGGTTAACGATGCTACTGTCAAACTTATGCCGTCCAGAGAAATCGAACCCTTTTCGACGACAAATTCATTCAAATCAGCCGGGATTTCAACTGTCAGAATCGTACCGTTTTCGATCATCTTTTGAGATTTAATCGGAGCGGTTCCGTCGACATGACCCTGTACTAAATGACCACCCAACCGCTGGGACAACAGTAAAGCACGTTCAAGGTTTACTTTATGTCCAGTGGTATAAGTTTTTATATTTGACCGTGTTATGGTTTCTTCCACTACGTCAACATTGAAATGGTCGTCATTAATCCCGACCACCGTAAGACACACGCCGTCAATCGAAATGCTGTCCTTCAGATTCAGGTCTTCAAGGACTTTACGGCATCCAATCCTCATGCTAATTCCCTTACCCGATTCCTGAATCTTCTCCACTCTTCCGATCTCTTCGATCAATCCGGTGAACATTATGAGTCCCTTTTATCCGGTGATCCTTGAACCATAATATCTTCCCCGATC
>JADFGO010000082.1 GCA_022567655.1 Candidatus Neomarinimicrobiota bacterium | reverse complement strand
TACCATATCATTCCTACATTTTCATAGTAACAAATTTTAGGACATACAATTCCTACGCCTCTCTCCGAAAGCGCAGTTCTCATAAGATATGTCAAGAAATCTTTTTGAACCGCCGTGTCGTTGTTTAGAATGAGAATATATTCGGCGTTCTTATCCAACGCTTTTCGGATCCCGGCGTTATTCCCCCCGGCATACATCAGATTAGTTTCGTTCTCTATTATTGAAACATCAGGGAATTCTCCTTTTATCAGTTCGACCGAGTCATCGGTTGAGGCATTGTCCACCACGCTGATTTGTTTATTGGGATAATCTATCTTGTCAAGAGAACGAAGGCATTCAACAGTGTCGTCTTTTCCGTTCCAGTTGAGAACTATGATCTCGACGTGCGGAAGCTTTTGTGAAAGAGTCATTTAATTAAACTCTCAAGTGATTGAATCAGATTGTCCCACGAAAATAAGTGTTGACGCTCGATGATGTTCTTTTTGAAACCCTCCGCTTTTCCATTTTTAAAGTAATCGATCACCGCATCAGCTACCGCCGAACTCGAACCCGGTTCAACGATATAGCCGGTCTCTCCATCCCACACAACTTCGGGCAGTCCTCCTACCCGTGTAACAACTACAGGTATGCCGAAATTATACGAGATTTGAACTATGCCGCTCTGGGTCGCATTCGTGTAAGGGATAACGACGAGATCGGTATTCTCGAAATAACTTGAGACCTCTTCATTCGGGATGTACCTGTCGATGACCTTAACGTTCTTCGAGATACCGAGTTTATCTATCAGCTCCAGGTACGGAATCTTTTCGTCATAAAATTCGCCCGCGATAGTCAGAATCAGATTCATCTTTCGCAATATTTCCGGCATTGCCTCAAGGAGGTGGATCAACCCTTTATATTTCCTCACATAACCGAAAAAGAGGATTCTCGCAGGAGACTCTCCGTTCTTCTCCGTCATATCGGGAACGCCTCCCGCCGATTTGAATATATCATAGACAGGATGAAAATTTTTCACTATAACCGCGTTCGGATACATATCAAGGAGGTTAACCTTGTCCTCCTCTGAATGAACGATAAAGCGGTCGACCTTTTGAAATACTCTCCTGCTCAAAATCCCGTCTATAAAAGATTCTTCATGCGGCTGTACGTTGTGGCAAATAAATATCCGTTTGCCTGAAATTCCGCGCAGCCGGCTAAGGATTGTGCCGTAACAGGGTCCGAAAAACGGCTGCCACCAGTGAAAGATCACCGCGTCCGGGTCGGCAGATTTTATAAACCTTGCTGCTCTAAACCATGAGATCGGGTTGACCGAATCTATCAACCTTTCAGACGGAGCCTCAAATATCCTGCCCGACTCGTCATATTGCGTTTTACCGGGAAATAGTATCGAAGGATACATTCGTTTAAAATTCAGGAGCAGCGGCTCGTGTCCCTTATCGAGCATCGCCTGATAGAGACGGGTATTATAGTGAGAAATTCCCCCTCTGTAGGGATGTGACGGACCGACCAGAACTACTTTCATTATTGACCCATCAGCGGGTCTTAGGGTCTATCCCTCATACAGAGGTCAATTTTCACTATCGACTCCGATTTTCTCCGATACGGAATAATTCTCCCTATCTTTTCCCGCGGCAATCATCTCGGCAAGTAGTCCGAGGGAAACGAACTGGATACCCACGATCATCATCAATATACCGAGGAAGAGAATAGGCCGATTCCCGATCCAGATACCGCCAAACCATTGGTACGTAAGGTAACCGTTGATCAAAAGACCGATAAAAAACAAAATCCCTCCGAGTATGCCGAAGAAGTGAAGAGGGTTCTTATTATACTTCCCGAGGAACATTACCGTTAGCAAGTCCAGAAAACCCTTGAAAAAGCGGCTCGCACCGAATTTGGTGCTCCCGTATTTACGGCTCCGGTGATTTACTACCAACTCTCCGACCCTGAATCCCGCCCATTTGGCAAGTACCGGGATATACCTGTGCAGTTCACCGTAAACTCTGACCGTTTTGACGACGTCGGCTTTATATATTTTCAATCCGCAGTTGAAATCATGTATTCTGACGCCGGACATCAACCGGGTAACGAAGTTGAAAAGCCTGCTTGGAATTTTTTTCGTCAAGGGGTCTTTTCTGTTCTTTTTCCACCCGGAAATAACGTCATATCCTTCATTCAACTTTTCAATCATGGCGGGAAGTTCGGCAGGGTCGTCCTGAAGGTCGGCGTCCATAGTCACCACGATATTACCCCTCGAAATTTCAAAGCCCTCCGACAGCGCTGCGGATTTTCCATAATTTCTCCTGAACCGGATTCCGATAATACGGGAGTCGGTTGAGGCGAGGGTTTTTATCTCTTCAAAAGAACCGTCTCTGCTGCCGTCATCAACGAATATGATCTCATAACTGATTGAAAGCTTTCCGAGAGACTCCGTTATCTCGGACGCCAGTTCCCGAATCGATTCCCTTTCATTATACAAGGGGATCAGTATTGAAAGATCAACCGCTGAGCTCTTCAAGGAGTTACCTCTTCTAAAACTTCTATCGTCCGGTTTGTATATTCCAACGAAAATGAACCTCCAAGTTTTTCACTGAAAACATGAATTATTCTTGGGAGATTTACCCCTTTAATCGTTTCTATGTCGTAAAATCGTTTTTCCAATTCATATTCCCCGTTAGAAACGGATATGATCTGTCGGACTAATATCAGCGATTTACGATCTACCCAACTTGATTTTTTCACATCGTTGATTCTTATTTCAAAGTAGTACTTATCACCGTCTATGCTGTATTGACGTAAGCTGTCCAGTTCTTTCGGGTTTATGGTCGTCGTTCCCGTAAGCACTTCTAAAAGTTCATTCAATCCGGAACTAAAAGGCAACCCCATAAAATCTATTTCATCGGGAGTTCCTTCATAGAAATCCTGTCTCAAATAATCCCTTAACATATAATAGCCGCTGTCCGCTTTAACCTCGGCAATCGGGATACCGAGCGGACCCCTGATACTCATCTCGAGAGTCGATGGCATCTCGATTCTGATGTAACAGGTTCCTGTCTGCATCATCTCGCCTGTGTCAATCGCAATTCTCGCTTCACCGCTAAAAGAGACGATCTTTTGTTTATTGTCATTAATAGCGGATATAATACTTTCAGCACTGATGACGGGATCAACGGAAGATTTTGTAGTTGTCATTAATCCGCAGCCGTAACTCAGGCTGATTAACGCTGTTAACGATAGGGGGCGTAGGTGATTATTCACAATTCGTAATTGGAATTTATATTACCTGGTAAAATCCTTTTCAATTGTAGTCGTTTGCACTTCTTCAGCTTCAAGTGCCCTCTGATAAAAATCCTTTGCCAGCTCCTTCTTGCCCATTTTAATGTAAATATCGCCCATATGTTCTAAGACTTCTGCGCTTTTATCATCCAGGCTGATGGATTGCTTGACAAATTTTTGCGCTTTTTTAATGCTTCCCATTTTAAAATAAATCCAGCCGAGTGTATCAAGATAAGCAGGGTTATCGGGTGATTTATCCACTGCTACCTGTGCCATCTCAAGGGCTTTTTTCAACATAATTCCACGTACCGACAGACTGTAAGCGTAATTATTCAAGATGGTGGTGTTACTCGGATCTTTACTGAGTATTTGAAGATGAAGGTCGTCCGCTTCATCGTATTTCTTTAGATTATCATAAACGGATGCAAGTACCGTTTTAGTAGTTACGTCATCCGGTCTCATATTGAGAGCGCCGATAAGAGAGGTTTCGGCTTTTTTATAGTTTTTTACGCTATTATACGCCGTTCCTAAGAGATAGCGTATAGTCCAGCTGCGGGGAGACATTTTATCACCCTGCGTAAGCACTTCGATCGCCTCATCGTTCCTGTTCCGGATCAGGTAAACCCGCCCCAGATTCGAATATCCGACCGACATACGAGGCACAAGATTTATCAACTCTTTGAAATTCGTCACCGCGGTCTCATACTCTTTGAGATCGGCGTTTATATTACCAAGATAGAAATATATCCGCCATTCTTTCTCATTTCCGCTTTTCAGCTTCTCGAAATGCTCCCTTGCTTCCTCCAATTCGCCTTCCCGCCAGTATAGATCGCCGAGGGAGATCATTGTCGATAAGTCCTTATCATCATCTTTCAACTGGTCCTGATAAAGTTTTTTTGCTTTTTCAAAATTTCCTTTATCCGCATAGTAATCAGCAATCTTCTTTCGTATAGCCTGATTCCCGGGAAATTGTTCGTAATACTTTGAGAACAGGCTTATCGCTTTTTCTTCCTGCTGAAGTTTTTCATATAGATCTCCGGCACGGAGCAATGCCTCCGTTGCGGAGGAATCATATTCATATAGCCGTTCAAAGGTCTTCGCAGCTTCGATTCTGTTACCGGCTCTAACGTACGAATCCGCAAGCTGAAACCATCCATTCCGATCATCAGGGTCAAGAGATACCAATTTATCATACCAGCGGGCAGCAAGAGCATATCTTTCGTTCGCAAAATAAATACGGGCGAGCAGACCCGTCGCTTCGGTGTTATCCGGGTCCAATTCAATCGCTTTTTTGGTTGATTTGATGGCTTTTGCGGAATTCTGTAATCTTGTATAATCCTCAGCGAGAGCAAGATAGATCGTTGCGGAAGTAGAATCATATTTCAAGGCTTTGATATACTCTTCAATGGCAGCGGCATATTCTTCACGGAGATCCAATATCGACCCTTCCATGAAATGGTCGATAGCAAGCGGGTTGTATTCCCGATATTGATCAGATTCGCTGACTTTTTCGGTGGAAGCTCCTTTAGGGGCGGTTGTACATTGAACAAAACTGATGCTCAGCAGAGTCAGCAGGAGAGTGATTTTAATTGAAACTATGTCATTCATCGGCTTATTAAATTATCCCCACAATTCAAATGAAACAAGGGAAAACTATATATTTTAAAAAAGCTTGCGGGGAGTACGTCTCCACGCTTATTTTCGGTGTGAGTGAACTCAGGAGTTGTTTACCGTAGAATTCGTTAAAGAGATGGTAGTTTCCGAATGAACGAAAAATTCTGGACATTTATAAAAATAATCGCAGCCGTAATTGCCACGGTTCTGATATACAATTTCATGAATAAAGGAATACTGTCAGAATTTATTGAACCCTCCATAGTTGAGTCCTCTATGGATAAACTCCATGAAATTCTTATGAGCCGTACACGGGAAGCAGACGCAAAAGAGAACCTCGATAAAATATTCGAAGAGTTTTCGGAAAAAGTCGCCGGGGGAGAGATCGCCCCCGAAGAAGTTGAGGATATTGCATCCTCAATTCTAAATTTGAGAATGGTCGTAAATCCGGATTTCGATGCTGAGATTCGCCGCATAATTGTCGGGATTGAAAGGGCTCACGAAAATGTTGACTTTTCTGCTGCCTCTAAGCAGGCGATTTCGATAAAGCTCGATTCTATCGCTATCAGAATTGAAGAGCTTTCCGCATTTCAGGAAGAGAACCTTTCAGAGCTAATAGGTATCGATAGGTGGTCGGAACCGCTGATAACGGGCGGAAGAGTCGCACAGCTGTCTCAAGAAGATGAGCAAGTCGTATTGGAATATTTACATGTCAACCCCGTAGAGGTTGCCCCACTTGCGCCGATAGAGAGGAAAGAATCAGAATTAACCATCATCGGAACTCTCCCCGTGTCTCTTCCACCGATAAAGATCACGAAAAAGCTGCACATCATCATAGACTCATCCCGAATGTCAAAGATGGATTCGGTAAAATTGCGAAAATTAGAGTATAGTTTAAAAAATCTTAAATTGATTAAAACCATACGATTGAAACGTAAATCTGAAAAACCATCTGATTCGTCGAAGGTTGCCCCCGTAGATTAGCTTAACCGTAAATCTCTTTTTCATTACAACTACAGACTCTTACCATTTTCTTGTTAAGTTTCCATGAGTCGGTTTTTTCAGACTTCGAAGTCGAGTAGTGCTTTAAATAGGTGTAACTGTTGCCGCATACGGGACAATGTTCCCCATCGGTGCCGACCTTAGCGGTCTTAGCGGCGAAACTTCTATCTTTTGCCATTTATTTTACTCCAGCTTTGTAACTTATTATTTCCCTCTTTTACTTGGATATCAGATCAGGTTTCTGATACCCCTCATGTTTCAGTTTTATAATCGCTCTGTCAGCGCTCGAAATTATCTCATCTGCTGTCTCTCCGTCATCCGGAAAACTCGATAATCCGATGCCGACGTTGAATGTAATAAATTCGTTATTATAATCAAACACTCTCTTTTCCAAATCTTTTTTGATCCTACCGGCAATTTCCGAAGCTAATTTTTGACTTGTTCCCAGGAGAATCATGCCTAACTCATCACCGCCATACCGTGCCTTAGTATCAGAAATACGTGTAGATTCCCGCAAATACTGCCCTATGAAATTTAGTATGGCGTCCCCTGCCTTTCTTCCATGCTTTTTATTGATTCTATCCATCTTGATCACGTCTATTATCAATACGGAAAACCTGCCCTCATATCTTTTGTCTCTCAATATCTGGTTCGTAACGATACTCTTAAAATGTTTAAGATTCGGAAGGTCGGTCAGGCTGTCAATCAGTAAGTTAGATGTTTTCTCTCTCATCAGATTTAATCTTGATAATACGTGTCCGGCCATACACCCTACGGAGGTGAGAATAGCCTTATCGGTTTCCGAAAATTTAGCCGGCGTTTTACTGTCCATCCCGATAACCCCGATCACTTCATCACCGATGGAGATAGGAGCGCCGAGGTAGGAGTGATATTCTCTGTTTGTTTTTTCATCGCTGACAAACCTTGGTTTAAAATATCCCTCCTCCTCTATTTCAGGTACCGTAATCATGGAATTCTTTTTTATAACGAGCCCGTTCAACCCTCCTTCAACCGGGTATTCAACCCCGACAACAAATCTTTCTCTCTTTCCCTCAGACTGGACAATTTTTAGGGTATCAGACTTATTCTCGATCAATAATGAGATAGTGACGGCATCGGATTTAACCAATCTTTTAATTATACTCGCCGTCTGATTAATGACCTCTTCAATCCTTTTTGAACGTTGTACCAGAAGAAAATAGCGGTAGAGTTCAGACAGATAACCCAGACGGTTGTGGAAGTTAAACGTGGAGTCCAACTGAGAGATCGTTTTTTCCAAGAGAACAGCAAAGTTTTCTATAAGCTTTTTATCAGACTCTCCAAATGAGTCCTCCGCTCTGCTGTCGACAAACAAAACACCTATCGGTTTTTTATCATAGAATACCGGTGTTCCCAAAAACGATTTTACATTTTTCGGATCCTTGAGGTAATCGATGCTTTCGGCGATATCGTTAATACTTTTCACAAGAATTGTGCTCTGAGATTGATGCACCTTACCGATAATACCTTCACCCATTCCCAGTTCCCTGTGAAATTCGTCTGATTCGTCAGCCGGAACGACCGATTGAATTTCCATTCTGGACCCGCCCATATAAAAAGCTGCGGCTCTTGCCACGAATGTATCGCTGAGGGTGTCAAGGAACATATCTATATAGCTTTTGTATTCATCATCGGCGTAATAAGCCGGGATATCCGTGAAATCCTTTTCTTCACTGCTAATGTTTAAAAATGGGAACTTATTCTTGAACTCGTAAATATGTCCGGCTGAATTGGAAGCAGCTGTCACGGCTCTATATATCAGGATAACAGAGCCTATAAAAATTGTGACGGCAGATAAAGGTTTCAGCACGTTATGCAAACCGCCGACACTGTTTTCTGTCGTAAGATACAGATACATTAGAGCGAGAAGTAAGATGAAACCTATCCCTATTGACGGAAAGCTCCGTCGACTGACGGATTTTGGCGCTTCTCGCAGGTTAATCAAACATGAACCTTAGTAATTAAAAGCTGTTGGAGCCTAATATAGAACAAACTGACGAAATGTCAATAAAGTTCGGGGATTATACTTCCGTATATGCCTATCCGATATTCCGAATCAATATCCGGGAGGAAATATGATTTTACTCGTCTAAACTCTTGTCTTTGAAAGAATCAGTGTTATCCGGCGTTGAATTTTCATCATCTTTTTCTTCAGAATCAGGCTCGATCAACTCATCCTCTTCTATGGCGGCAGGTTTGTCACTCTTTTTTTCAATGAATCCCGGGCTTGAGAGCGCCGGCATTCCGTTTCCCGCATCACCTGAAAACCCATCGTACATGTAAACGGTTCCGGTCACCAGGATAAGCAAAACAGCAAATCCCATCGCAAAAGCTTTAAAACCGAACGAAGCAGGATTCAGCAACTCACCAACTTTGTCACTGATAGAAACATCAGAGCCTTCTCGCAACTTTTTGTAAAGTTTGGTTTCAAAGTCCGGAGAGGTACTGACTACGCCAATATTACCAAAGCTTTTAAGGATTTTCTGCACGTCCGCAGTTAAATGCGCACAATCGGAACAAGTTTCCTGGTGTTCCAATGCGGATTTTTTCTCTCGAGTAGTTAAACTATTTTCAATTAGGTTCGTGACGTTATCACGATATTCGTTACAATCCATCTATAGGCATGCTCCCTTGGTTATGTAATTACTATTCTTTCTGATTTCTCATCAATTTTAATCTTCTTTCCAACGGTGAAGTATCGGCTCACTACCTGATATCTTTCAGCATTTCTTGAAGCTTTAATCTCGCCCTATTTACGCGGGACTTAACCGTCCCGAGAGGGACTCCTATTATGTTACTAATCTCATCATAAGAAAGTTCCTGAATATCTCTAAGAATTATTACCGTGCGAAATTTCTCATGCAATTTTTCAATTGCCCCTTGTATGATTTTCTCATTGAACAGGCTGTCCGTTTCTTCCTCAGGAGTTCTATCGCCGGAGGGTAACTCATATTCTTTTTCATCAACGCCCTTCCCTGATATTGAAAACATCCTTCTTCTCTTCCTCTTTCGCAGCTCGGTTTTTGCAAGGTTTCCGGCTATTGTATATATCCACGTAGAGAAGCGGGCAATGTTTTCATAAGCATTCTTATTCTTGTAAACCTTCAGGAAAGTGTCTTGTACAATGTCTTCGGCTTCATCCATTTGTCCGAGGAATCTAAAAATAAAGTTCAACAATCGATCTTTATATCTATGAACTATCTCGTCAAATGCGTATTCATCACCATCTTGAAATCTGGCGATCAATTCCTCATCAGTGTATTTATGGTTATCTTTAGACAACTCTTT
>JADFGO010000081.1 GCA_022567655.1 Candidatus Neomarinimicrobiota bacterium | reverse complement strand
GCTGGTTGCGAGATGGAAAAATCGCCGCTATTACAGGTTCAAACGGCAAAACGACCTGCACAGAACTATTAGGCGAGATGATGAAGCAGTCGTTTGACGATGTGCGATTAGGCGGAAACATCGGAACGCCGTTCTCCTCTCTCGTCGGTAAAGGAGACACGAACAAAACTATATATATCCTCGAGGTAAGCAGTTTTCAGCTCAAATGGATTGACAAATTCCATCCGGTTGCCGCAACAGTGCTCAACGTCACTCCCGACCATCTGGACTGGCACACGAACTATGAAAGTTACGTGAACGCCAAAGAGCGGATAACAGAGAATATGACCTCGGATAATTATTTCATCTATAACAGCGACGACACGGAATCCACACGAATCGCTTCCAACTCCGCTGCCAAAAATATCTCTTTTTCGGTAAAAACCAAGCTGGACAACGGCTGTTGGCTCGAAGATTCAGAACTTCGATTGAAATATGAATCGATTGATGAAACGGTTATAAACGTGAACGACCTTAAACTGCCCGGCATCCACAATGTGGCAAACGCCGCAGCATGTATTTTACTCGCCACAACAGGGGGCGCTTCCATTATCAGGTCTGGCAGCGCCCTCCTTGCCTTTCCCGGAGTGCAGCACAGGCTCGAAACTGTGCGTGTTTTAAACGAAGTCAGTTATGTTGACGACTCGAAATCCACCAACGTTGATTCAATGACGGTGGCTCTTAACTCTTTTGATGAACCGATAATATTGATAGCAGGCGGCAGGGATAAAGGTTCCGATTTTGAATCTATCAAGGAACTTGTCTCGCGGAAAGTGAAAACGCTGATTCTCATCGGAGAAGCGGCGGAGAAGATAGGCAGGTCGTTCTCGTCTATAGCGGACCAGCGCGTCTCTCCAAATTTGAAAGACGCTGTCGTAGTTGCTGAGCGCCTCTCGGTAGCCGGCGACGTCGTATTGCTTTCGCCCGGCTGCGCGAGTTTTGATATGTTCAGGAATTACGAAGAACGAGGCGAAGTTTTCGCCAATGAAGTGAAAGCGCTTGGAGAAGCTGTATGACTTCACTGTCAGGATACTTCAACGTTCGCGGCAGCGACTACGATAAAAACCTTCTCTTTATCATCATTCTCATCGCCGGAATAGGAATGGTGATGCTTTACAGCGCCAGCTCGGCAATAGGCAGAGAAATGGGCGACAGCGCAATTTATCTCAAGGGTCATTTTGTGCGGCTTCTCATCGGCTTTGCTCTTTTGGCGTTGACAATGAGAATAGACTACCGGTTTTATAAAAAAATCGCCATTCCGCTACTCATCGCGGCGGCGCTCGTGCTGACCGCAGGATTAATATACCATCGTCTCTGGGGAACAAGCTCAACAGCCCGCTGGATTTATATCGGCGGAATCAGCCTCCAAACTTCCGAGCTGATGAAATTTGCCCTCATAACTTACCTGGCATACTACCTTGAGAAGAATGAAAAACGGATCGGATCATTTACCGACGGGCTTCTTCCGACAATAATTATTTTAGCAATCGCTTCCGGGCTTGTGCTGATTCAACCTGATTTCAGCACTACCGCGATGATAATAGCGGTTTCCTTCATAATGCTCTTCATCGGGAACGCGAAAATCAGCCATCTGACCGCCGTTGGCGCCATCGGCGGATTGATAATGGTTCTCTCTGTATTCAACTCCAGCTATCAGATTCAGCGTATTAAATCATTTATCGAAGGCGGAGATATTTCTGGAGCAGGCTACCAGATGCAGCAATCTCTAATGAGCCTTGGCGGCGGCGGTCTCTTGGGATTAGGACTTGGAGAAAGCGTCGGCAAAAACTTGTTCCTTCCCACTCCACACACGGATTTTATACTTGCCATCATCGGCGAGGAGATGGGTTTTATCGGCGTCCTGATCATTTCGACGATGTTTTTAGCGTTCTATTTTCGGTCGCTTAAAATTGCCCGGGGAGCCAATGATAAATTCGGAGTTTATCTGACTGTAGGGCTGTCAACATCAATATTCCTTTATGCAGTCGTTAACGCTGCGGTTGTTTCCGGCTTGCTTCCCGTAACAGGACTGCCGATTCCGCTGGTCAGTTACGGCGGCTCGAATATCCTGTACACGCTTGGAGCCACAGGAATACTGCTGAATATATCTTCATCGAAAAGTACTCCCAAACGGAAAAGATATAAAAGGAGTTCTCGTTAAAATGAAACCGGTCAAGGTCATATTCGCCGGCGGCGGAACGGGAGGACATCTCTTCCCTGCGCTTGCTATCGCCGAAAAACTTAAACAGGTTCGGAAATCTGCGGAGATACTGTTTATCGGTACACGAAAAGGAATAGAGGGAAAAATTATTCCTAACAGTGATTTCGAATTTCTGCCGATACGGATTTCGGGGGTTTCCAGAGAGCGGAATCTGCTTCTTACGATTCTGAAAAATCTCCTGGTGCCGTTAGAAATTTTAATTGCCGTGCTGAAATCGTTCTGGCTCCTTTCGCGGAACAAACCCGATGCGGTTGTGGGGACAGGCGGTTTCGTTTCGGGTCCTCCCCTTATTGCGGCGACTCTCATGGGAATTCCCACATTGATTCACGAGCAGAACTCTTATCCGGGAATAACCACACGATTGCTCGCCGGGAGAGTCACTCGGGTTCATTTGGGCATGGAGAAATGTTTGAAATACTTAAAAAAAAAAGATTAAAAGTGGAAATTAGCGGAAATCCGGTAAGAGGAGAACTATTGCGGAGAGCCGAATCACTCTCCTCCAAGTCTTTCGGACTCCAGCCCGGTAAGCGCACGATATTGATTTTCGGCGGAAGCCAGGGTTCGAGACCGATAAATATGCACATCCTCGAGAATTTGGAGCAATACGCAAGCAGACGAGAGGTTCAACTCCTCTGGCAGACGGGAACCTTCGATTATCAGATGATAATCAATCAGGTAGGGGAAAGGGATAACGTGAAGATACTACCCTTCATATCCGACATGGCGGGGGCTTATTCTTCCGCCGACCTTGCTATTTGCAGAGCCGGAGCGCTCTCGATCGCCGAGCTCGCTTCCGTCGGTCTCCCCTCCCTGCTCATCCCCTATCCGCACGCCGCGGAAGGGCATCAGGATTACAACGCAAAACTCATGGAAGAAGCCGGAGCGGCGATAGTGATCAAACAGTCGGAACTCGGTACGGGAATATTGGAAAAAACTGTTTTCGAGATGCTCTTTGATGAATGGAAACTGAAAGAGATGTCGGCAGCGGGTAAAAAATTGGTTCAGAAAGACCCCGCTCTGAACATAGTCGAATCACTTCTTGAATTATTGGGTCAGACGAAAAATTGATGGTAAAACTCGGACATACAAAGCATCTGCATTTCGTGGGAATCGGCGGAATCGGAATGAGCGGGCTCGCAGAGCTGCTGCTCAACCAGGGATACACCGTCTCCGGTTCGGACATGACCGAGACTGACATCACTCGGAACTTAAAAGAGATGGGCGGTCGGATATATATAGGTCACAACGCCGATAACGTCGGAAACGCCGACGTGCTGGTGCATTCTTCGGCGGTCAAGGAGGATAATCCGGAGCTGATAGCTGCGGATGAACGGAACATACCCATTATCAGGCGGGCTGAAATGCTCGCTGAACTCGTTCGGCTGAAACCGTATGCGATTGCCGTCGCCGGTACGCACGGAAAGACGACCACAACCTCTATTGCCGGGATGGTATTGACCGAAGCCGGTCTCGACCCGACCATTATCGTGGGAGGCGTTGTGAGAAGCCTCGCTACCAACGCCCGGCTCGGAGACGGCGACTACATAGTCGCAGAGGCTGACGAGTTCGACCGCTCATTCCTGACACTCTCACCGACCATAGCTATTATAACCAACATCGAGGAAGAGCATCTCGACGTCTATAAGGACCTCGATGACATCAAGGAGACCTACCTCACCTTTGCTTCGCGGGTACCCTTTTACGGGGCTGTCATAGCCTGCATCGATGAGCCTCACCTGAAGGAAATTATTCCCGATCTCAAGAAACGGGTCATCACCTACGGCATCTCCGATGAAGCCGAGGTAAGGGCTGTGAATATCTCGCATAAGTCCGGCGAGAGCGCTTTTACCCTGATCAATGAGGGGAGTGAGATGGGTGAGATAAAAATTCAGCTTCCCGGTGAGCACAACGTTAAAAATACGCTGGCGGTTGCGGCGCTCGCCCTCGAATTGGAGATACCGTTCGAGTCTGTTGCGAAAGCGTTAGCAGCTTTTGAGGGCGTAAGACGCCGGTTTGAGATTAAGAAACGGATTTCCGGTATTATGATAGTTGACGATTACGCTCATCACCCTACGGAGGTGAAATCCTCCCTCTCCGCGGCTCGGACGGGTTGGAATAAGCGGGTAATAGCCGTATTTCAGCCTCACCTTTACTCACGCACAAGGGATTTTAAGGACGATTTCGGAAAATCGTTCAACCATGCGGACATGTTGATAGTGACCGACGTATATCCGGCGCGTGAAGCGCCGATAGAGGGCGTTACGGGGAAACTGATCGCCGATGCTGCAATAAAGGCGGGGCATAAAAGCGTCCATTACATCCCCGAAATGGAGAAGATAGTCGATTTTCTGCTTGATGAAGCGGGCGAGGGCGATATGATAATTACAATTGGAGCGGGGGACGTTTTCAAGGTGGGGGAAGAACTCATCCGAAAATTGGAGATGTCGGAACAAAATGCGATTGCTGACTGAAGAGGATATCCGAAAATTGAGGAAATCGCTGCGAGGAGAACTGAGGCTGAACGAACCGATGAGTGAGCATACTACTTACCGGATAGGTGGTCCAGCAGAATTATACGTTTTCCCAAAAGATAAACAGGACCTCGAAACGCTCATAAGCTTTTCGGTCGAGCACGACATAAATCGTTTTCACATGGGAGGCGGAAGCAACATACTCGTTCACGATAAGGGGTATAAGGGCATGGTCATCGACTTGAAAGAGGGTTTTAACAAGATCGAAGTGGACGGCGTGAAAGTAACCGCACAATCGGGTGTCAGCCTGGCGAAGTTCGTATCGACTTGCAGAAAAAACAACTTAGCTGGGGTGGAAAAGCTCGCAGGAATTCCCGGTTCGCTCGGAGGCGCTCTTTATATGAACGCCGGCGCTTTCGGCTCGGAGATATCGCTGAAGCTGAAATCTATCACCCTCTTACTGGAAAACGGAGAATTCTCGGAACTCCGCGCTATCGACTTACAGTTCGGTTACAGGGAATCGAACCTCCCCGAAGGCTCACTGATAATCGAAGCCGAATTTGAGTTGGAGAAAGTCGATGATGCCTCCGAAATCTATGGAAACTCACGGGATATCCTGAAATCGCGGAACGAAGCACAGCCCGTCTCCCTCCCCTCCACCGGCAGCATCTTCAAGAATCCGGAGGGGGCGTCGGCGGGTAAGCTCATCGATGACGCCGGACTGAAGGGAACACGCGCGGGCGGAGCGATAATATCCGAGAAGCACGCGAATTTCATCGTAAACACCGGCAGGGCGAAAGCCGAGGACGTTATGCACCTCGTTGCCCTCGCCCAGAAAACGGTTCAGGACAAGTTCGACGTTGAACTCGAACTCGAACTTAAACTCGTCGGATTCGAGGATTGGTTTATATGATAAAAGTATTTATAAGGCAAAAATTACCTGCCGTCGTCCGGATAATGAAGATTTCAGGCTCCACGCTTCTCTTCGGACTTCTCATAGGCGCTGTCATGGAATACGCAAGCGCATTTAAGGTCTTTACGCTTGAAAATGTGAAGATAAGCGGAAATGAAATTGTCTCTCCCGATGATCTGTTCAGCTTATCGGGACTTAAGTTCGGTGAAAACCTCTTGAATTCTGATATCCGTAAGGCGGCAGCAAGAATAGAGTCGAATCCCTTTATCAGAAAGGCAGTGATCTCGAGAAATCTTCCGAACTCTTTTTCTATAAAAGTCGAAGAGCGGACACCGTTCGCATTTCTTGTTATTGGGGAGTTGTACTGCACCGACATTTACGGACATCTCCTTCCCTCCCGCTCGCACAAGAGGTTTGATCTTCCCGTGATAACGGGCGTTGAGGATATAACCGCCCCGAAGTTTGGAGATAAAATAGATGACGCGCGCTTCCTCAAAGCGCTCAGGGTAGCAAAATTGCTGAGCGAGGGACCGCTTCCGTTAATTAATGTCATTTCCGAAATTCATATCGGAACCCGGGGAAATGTGAACCTTATAGGCACCGAGAACAGCACACGGATATATCTCGGAAAATCAGGTTTTGTAAATAAGATCGACAGGATACGCTCGCTTGTCGCAACGGTCAACCCGGGAGACGGCTTGTCGGGTTATCAATATGTGGATTTACGTTTTGAAAATCAGGTGATAGTAAAAGAACGTTCTTGAAACAGGGAGTCAGGGAATATGAAAGATTCAATAATTGCTGGAATTGACATAGGGACGACGAAGATCTGCGCCATCATCGCGGAGATAGAAGCGTCGGGAGATCTAAACATTCTCGGCGTCGGCACGGTGCCGTCATTAGGCTTGAAACGCGGAGTTGTCGTCAATCTCGACAAAACCGTCAGCTCTATCAGAAATGCGGTAGAAGAGGCGGAGAGGATGGCGGGAGTCAACATCAACGGCGCTCATATCGGCATAGGCGGAAGCCATATCAGAAGTATGAACAGCGATGCGGTTATAGCGGTCTCTAAGTCCGAATCGAAGCGTGGCATCCGTCACGGCGAGATTAGCGAGGATGACATCGAGCGAGTAACGGAAGCCGCTATGGCTGTTCTTACAGGTCTCGACAGGGAGATACTTCATGTCCTGCCGCAGGAATACGCGGTTGACGATGAGTACGGCATCAAATCTCCAATTGGAATTACGGGTATGAAATTGGAATCGAAGGTGCATATCGTAACCTGTTCAGCCACTTCGTCGAAAAACATAGTCAAGGCGGTAAACCAGTCGGATATCAACGTCGATAACCTGATTCTCGAACCGCTCGCCAGCAGCTTCGCCGTACTCGATGATGAAGAGAAAGAGCTCGGAGTTACCCTGCTCGATTTCGGCGGCGGAACGATCGACGTTGCCCTCTTCTTTAAAGGAGCGGTACGTCATACGGCAGTTGTAGGTCTCGGAGGCGAAAACATAACCAACGACATCGCATACATGCTGAGAACTCCGCGAGACCAGGCGGAAGAGATAAAATGCAGCCACGGATTCGCCAAGCAGTCACTCGTGAGCAAGGACGAATACTTTAAACTGAAAAGCATCGGAGGAAGACCACCGCGGGAGATATCAAAGATTGTGCTCGCCTCCTACATCGAACCGAGAGTCGAGGAGATACTCAAAATGGCGAAGGAAGAGATGAAGAAGTGCGACAGATACGAGATGTTCGCGGGAGGTGTCGTGATAACCGGAGGCAGCGCTCTGCTTCAGGGGATGGTCGAACTCGCCCAGGATGTGTTTGAGCAGCCGGTAAAGATCGGAGTTCCTTACCCCTCTAAAGGCTTGGTCGATCTCGTCTCCGAGCCGAAATACGCGACGGCGCTCGGTCTGATAAACTATGCCGTCAGCCCGGAGGGCGAGGTCGAATCGTACATACCCGACGAAAAACCGAAGTTCAAAAAGGCGCTGGGCAAGCTGCTCAACCAGGTAACAGATTTTTTCATTTGAAAATTGATAAAAAAACAAAACACAAAGCAGGAGGAAATTATGCTATTTGAATTCACGGAGGTTCTCGAACAGAGAGCCAAGATGAAGGTAGTGGGAGTTGGAGGCGCCGGAGGAAGCGCTCTCAACCGCATGATCCGGTCCGGATTGGAAGGGGTGGATTTCGTCGCCATCAATACGGACGCACAGGCGCTTGACCACAGCGAGGCTAAAACGAAGATACAGATAGGTCAAAGCCTAACCAAGGGACTCGGCGCAGGCGCAAACGTTGAAGTCGGCAGAAAAGCGATTGAAGAGGATAGGGACACGGTAGCCAAAGCGCTCGCCGACACGGATATGGTCTTCGTTACCGCCGGCATGGGAGGTGGAACGGGAACCGGTGCGACACCGATAGTTGCGGAGATAGCAAAGGATCTCGGCGCACTCACCGTGGCTATCGTAACGAAACCGTTCATCTTCGAAGCGCCCAAACGGATGATGCGCGCCGAAGCCGGAATCGAGGAACTCAGAAGCAACGTCGATACCATAATCGTCATCCCTAATCAACGGCTGCTGTCGATAGTAGATAGAGACACCTCGGTCCTGAACGCCTTTGAGGTCGCCGATACGCTGCTCTACCAGTCGACGAAGGGCGTTTCCGACCTGATAACGTATCACGGGATCATAAATCTTGATTTCGCTGACGTAAGGACCGTCATGGCTGATATGGGCGATGCGGTACTCGGTACCGGAACGGCAACAGGCGAAGAGAGAGCAGTCATAGCGGCTCAGCAGGCTATCAACAGTCCGCTCCTCGAAGATACCGACATAAGCGGCGCCCTCGGAGTGCTGATCAACATCACGGGCGGAGAGAGCCTCTCCCTCTACGACGTTGAAGAAGCCTCCTCCATCATCTATCAGGAAGCGGGTGAAGATGCTAACATAATCTTCGGTGCAGTCATAGACCCGCAGATGGACGATGAGCTGAGAGTAACCGTAATAGCGACCGGCTTCAATAAAGACGCCGGCAAGATGCGCCTCAAAGAAGAAAAGGACTATGCGTACTACCGCGCTAATCCGGAGGAATTAGAGAAACCTGCGGTACAGAGATTGAACGGCGGAAGCCGCCCGGCAGTCGAGAACGTTCCGGCTCCGGATGAAGTGGCGATTCCGGCGGATGACATCGAGGTTCCTGCGTTCCTGAGGAAGCAGACGAACATAGCGAGCTTGTAAATCAGGTCGTCACCCTGAGAGAAAAACAAAGAGCCCGGCATTTGCCGGGTTTTTTGTTTGGGGTAAGTCTGTCATTCCGAGGAGTCCCGTCCCGAAGTTTCGGGATCGGGACGAAGAGCCGAAGACAGGCGTGAGCCAATCCCGCTGTTCAGATAAAGTAGGGGCAGGTCTGTGACCTGCCCGATTATAAGTGCGAGTCAGGGTTTACCCTGACCGCAATAGACGGACACACCCCTGTCCGACTTCTCGCCAGGCGGGCCAACCTTTCCCTATAAGATTTTTAGAGGATCGGCTACCCCTCTCAAGAGGGGATTTCATTTCCCCCTCCTTTTCAAGGAGGGGGAAGGGGGTGGTTTATTTATAAGTGAGGTCAGGGC
>JADFGO010000080.1 GCA_022567655.1 Candidatus Neomarinimicrobiota bacterium | reverse complement strand
CTTTGGATGACGTAAAACCGTTTTTACGTAATCTATTCAATGATCCTGATATAATTGACCTGCCTATGGGGAAGATCCTTCGTCCTATTTTAGCTTGGAACATTACGAGAAAACGGCTGCCTGAATCTATTCAGATATATGAGAATATCGGGGGAGGCTCGCCCTTACGCGAACTATCACAAAAACAAGCAGAAGCTCTCGAATCTAAGCTAAGCGAAAACGGCAGTTTCAAAGTTTATATAGCAATGCGATATTGGCATCCGTTTACGAAGAGCACAGTAGAGGACCTGATCACAGAAGGAATAAAAAAGGTGATTCTTCTCCCATTATATCCGCATTACTCTATCACATCTACCGGTTCAAGTCTGCATGAATTTGAACGGGTCATAAAAAAAAGAAAAGATTCAGAGATAGAATTCAGACTCATACATGACTACCATGATTTTCCTTCATATATCGAAGCGCTCACAGAGAGGATCCTGGAAGGTATCGAAAAATTTAACGGTGTCGGAGATGATGATATGCATCTTTTGTTTAGCGCGCATGGAGTACCGCTAAGCGTGATAGAAAAAGGGGATCCTTATGAAAAGCAGGTGCGTGCTACGGTGGACTTGGTTGTTTCTAAGCTGGAGAACAGATATCACCATTCGATTAGTTTCCAGAGTAGGGTTACAAAGGTAGAATGGCTTGGTCCGGCTACTGACAAGATGATACCGGAACTCGGGAAAAATGGGGTGAAAAACCTGCTCGTAATTCCGGTCGCTTTTGTTAATGATCACTCAGAAACCCTATTTGAACTCGGCATATTTAACCGTGATTTAGCGACCAAAGCAGGCATAGAAACGTATGAGGTCATGCCGGCATTGAACGATTCTCCGAAATTTATAAGCGCCTTGAAAGAATTGGTTCTTCAGAGGATTGAATCATGGAACTGACTAATTCCGACACTGTCCCGGTAGTAATAATCGGTGGGGGCATTTCCGGTTTGTCGACCGCATTCTGGCTTGATAAATTCGGAATTGCCGTTCGTCTGTTCGAGGCTGACGAAAGGGTCGGCGGAGTGATCAACACAACTCTGAAAGATGGATTTCTCATCGAACACGGGCCATCGACACTTCAAGGAAGAACAAATGAACTATTGGAAACTATTGATGCTGCCGGCTTAAAAGACGAAGTGCTATACGCAAACGATATTCAGAAATACCGTTATATCCTGAAGGGAGGAAAACCCGTTCCTATTCCGCTCAGTCCGGTATCGTTCGCGACCACTAATTTGTTTTCTCTTTCCGCCAAGTTGAGACTTTTGAGGGAACCTTTCATAAAACCTTCCGGCAAAACAGATGAATCGGTGGCTGAATTTGTAATCAGACGCCTGGGCAGGGAAATTCTTGACTATGCTGTGGCTCCGTTCGTGGGAGGCATCTACGCGGGCGATCCGGAAAAAATCAGCTTACGCAGCACATTCCCGAGACTTCATGCCTTAGAAACAGAGTATGGGAGCCTGATAGGCGGCATGGTGAAAAAGATATTCAATAGGTCAAAAAGTAAAACAAAAGGCGCCCGTCCAAAGCTTTTCTCGTTTAGGAAGGGACTTAAGACTCTGCCTGAAAAGTTGACAAAAATTCTTGGAGATAAGGTGCAGACGAGAGCCGAGGTTAAAAGTATATTATCTCCGAACGAATCCGCTTCTTTTTATAAAGTAACGGTGGAAAAAGGTGGAACAGCGAACATAATTAGCGCCAGATCAGTAGTTATTTCCACTCCGTCATATCAAACGGCAAAACTATTAGAGCCGTTTTCGTCTAAGGTGGCAAACGATCTTAGAATAATCGACTACGCCCCTATGGCTGTGGTTTCGCTTGGTTACAACAGGAACGATATTGGACATCCCCTCAACGGATTCGGAATGTTATCTCCGCCTTGCGAACCGAATAAATTTCTTGGATCACTCTGGACATCGTCCTTCTTCGATGGAAGAGCGCCTGATGGCAAAGTATTACTTACCAATTTTATCGGCGGGAAAAGACATCCTGAATTAACCGAATTGGAACCAAATGAACTTATTGACCTGGTTCACACGAGCTTGGAGAAGATTCTTCACATCACAGGAAAGCCGATATTAAAGGAAGTATTCATAAAGAAGAAAGCAATTCCACAGTACACTATAGGTTATCATGAGATACTGAACGAATTGAATAATGTTGAGGCAAATTATCCGGGTCTTTATATGACCGGGGCGTATAGGGGAGGCGTATCTGTCGAAGATTGTATAGCAAATGGTAAAGCTACGGCGGTTAAAATATCTGAGTACTTATCAAATATAAAAAACGCTCCTTTGGCAGAGATAGTAAATGTTTACACTTAAACGCCGACCGAGACGATTGAGGAGAACTGCCTCAATCAGAGACCTCGTTCGTGAAACGAAGTTAAGCCCCGAAGATTTTATACAGCCGTATTTTGTTGTGCATGGCAAATCGGTACGTAATCCCATCAGTTCACTTCCGGGGCAATTCCAATTTTCGATAGACGAACTGATCAAGGATGCAAAAGAAACGTTTTCTCTTGGTATAAAAGCAGTGATTCTCTTTGGAATTCCTAATAGCAAAGATTCGGTCGGTTCGGAAACTTGGAACGATAACGGCATCATACAGATCGCAACAAAGGCTTTGAAGGATGCAATCCCGCATCTGTTGGTGATCTCTGACGTTTGCTTCTGTGAATACACCGACCACGGTCACTGCGGTGTGGTGACAAAATCAGGCGAGCTCGACAACGATGCTACTCTGTTAAACCTGCAGAAGCAGGTGATCTCACATGCCAAAGCGGGTGTGGACATAGTTGCCCCGTCAGGAATGATTGACGGTATGGTGGGCGCCATACGGTCTGCTCTTGACGATGAAGGGCATGCACTAATTCCGATATTAAGTTATGCCGCTAAATTTTCATCGTCATTTTATGGTCCGTTCCGCGAAGCGGTTGATTCATCGCCTCAGTTCGGTGATCGAAAATCTTATCAAATGGATCCCGCAAATCGCAGGGAAGCGCTCAGGGAGGTAGAGCTCGATGTGGAAGAGGGAGCGGATATTATTATGGTAAAACCTGCTCTGCCATATCTTGATATAATACGGGAAGTAAAAGAAAGATGGGATCTGCCTGTTGCGGCGTATAACGTCAGCGGGGAGTATGCTATGATAAAAGCCGCGGCGGAGCGAGGCTGGTTGGACGGCGATGCAGCGATGCTCGAGTCTCTTATCTCTATTAAACGTGCGGGAGCGGATATCATTTTGACATATTTCGCGAAGGAAGCAGCGAAGGCGATTTCGTGACTGAAGATTTCTCTCTGCAAAGAAGTGAGGAGTTTTTCCGTAGAGCGGAAAAAGTTATCCCGGGCGGCGTTAATTCACCTGTCAGGGCGTTCGGCGCGGTAGGAGGATCTCCTCCTTTTATTTTGAGCGCAAAAGGTTCAAAAATTTACGACGTTGACGGGAATGAATACATTGATTATGTCTGTTCCTGGGGACCGCTGATACTCGGTCATGCGCATCCGGCAGTTGCAGCGGCTATCAAAGATGCGGTGGAGAAAGGTTCAAGTTTTGGAGCGCCGACGGAGAACGAAATTCTGTTGGCTGAAAAGATAGTAGAAACCGTACCGTCAATTGAAAAGGTCAGATTGGTCAGTTCGGGAACTGAAGCGACTATGAGCGCCATCAGATTAGCGAGAGCGGCGACCGGGCGTGATAAAATAATAAAATTCTCGGGCTGTTATCACGGTCATGCGGATAGTTTTCTGGTTCAAGCGGGGTCGGGAGCGCTGACGTTCGGCGAGCCGAGCAGTCCGGGTGTGCCGGGAAGCGTAACGGCTGACACTCTAATTTCTTCTTATAACGATCCGGATTCTCTGGATAAGCTGTTATCCGACAACAAGGGGGAAGTGGCGGCGATAATCGTTGAGCCGGTTGCCGCCAACATGGGTTGTGTCCCTCCAAAGGAGGGTTTTCTTGAAGGGCTGAGGGAGCGCTGCGACGGGGACGGTATTCTTCTGATCTTTGATGAGGTAATAACGGGATTCCGGGTGGCGCTCGGCGGAGCGCAGGAACTCTACAACGTAATGCCCGATATTACAACTCTCGGAAAAATAATCGGCGGCGGTCTTCCTGTCGGAGCTTACGGAGGTAAGACCGAATTGATGGATATGGTTGCTCCGGCAGGTGCTGTATATCAGGCGGGAACGCTTTCTGGTAATCCGCTGGCTACGTCAGCGGGGCTGACAGTTTTGAACGAATTGTCAAAACCCGGAACATATGAGAAATTGGAACAGCTGAGCGCCGAATTAGAAAGAGGATTGAACGACGGCATTAGTTCGCTAAAAGTTGAGGCGGCTGTTCAACGGGTCGGTTCTTTACTATGTATATACTTTACAGATAAGCCGATAGAGAAATTAGAGGATATTCCTGATAACGTATCCGGGAGATATAAAAATTATTTTCACACTATGCTCGAATCAGGAATTTACCTTGCCCCATCGGCATACGAAGCGATGTTCATCTCTCTCGCGCACTCAAGCGAGGATATAGAAATTACAATCAGTAAAAGCGTCCTCGCTTTCGAAGAATCCCGATAGATTGTCGGGGCGATTAAGATATGAAATTTTTGCTGCCGTTATTTATTATCGATTGGGTAAAATTGCTTCGCGAAGAAGGCTTTAAGGTTTTTGTCAAGAAAAGAGGTTGGAAAGTTCTTTGGACTATCGTCATTTTCTATGCTATTCGTGACGGGATTCTTTATATATTGTTGCCGTTTCTGATTTATCTCGGAATATTTTGATCAAAAATAAGGCAGCCACCGCCTCTGGCGGGAGAGAAAATAGTCGCTGTGAGGTCATCAGTCCTTTGTAACAGTTGGTAATAAAGGGATAGCACAGTACTCTTGCTTTTGATCCTTGAGAAAATTAAGAATCTATCTAATCATCCCCCGCATTAGATTCTCAATTAACAGATATATGTAATTTTATTTGATCCAATCAAATTTAGAAACATCAAATCTAAATTCTTTACTTTTTCTTCGCTCGACTAATTTCAGATATCTTCCGGGAAGTTTTAATAAATATTCTTGAGCTTTACTTGCGTCAACAGTTGTGACATCTCTATCTCTTATTTTCCAATCTGCATTTAATTGTTCTATTATCCCGGCATATTCTTTTGCGGTGTAGACACCGGTTGCCTGAGCTACCTCAGAAAAGTCGGTAAACAATGTAGGATTTTTGCTGTTATCCATTTCTTTAGCAGGCATGGATATGGTTCTTTTCATCATATGAGCGTATGCAGTCATGGCGCCATTTTGATCAACGTCGAATATTTCACTCATAACTTCTTTGTAAAAGCTGAAATGTCTTAATTCATCTTTGGAAATAATATTGCAAATATCATATAACCTTTCATCTCCCTGGGTTTTAGCAATTTTAGCGGTTCCTAAATGAGAGATAAAGGTTGCTTTCTCCTGGAAGCTGGTATAAACCATCAGTTTGTACGGGTCTTCACCGACGCCCGGATCAAAGCCGCGCCCTAATAGAATTTGAATGTCCCTTTCTACGGCATACATATTCAATCTCGGTATAAACATTAAATGAGTATGTAATAAATCTCCGTGTCTGTTTTCTTCGGCAGTCCACCATCTTGTCCATTTCCCCCAGGCAGTGTCTTGATTTCCGGTTATTTCCGTGATAGGAGCTATTCTATTAAGCAGTGATTGATAGGTTGGTAATCCTTCTTCTGTTATCATATCGCCGACTAAAACTACAAGCAATTCATCCGGCAATGCTTCAGATTGTTTTTGTATCGTATTTATGTCATATTCCCATTCATCTGCAAAATCCGGTAAATAATCAGAAGGCTGCCAGTTTTTAGGATCATCGACATCTCTAAGTATTCTATTCGATAGTTCTTCTACCTTACTCTCTAAATTTCTGGCGACTCCAATTCTTTCAGCTACTATCGAATCTGATATATTTAT
This sequence comes from Candidatus Neomarinimicrobiota bacterium, assembly GCA_022567655.1. Classification (NCBI taxonomy): domain Bacteria; kingdom Pseudomonadati; phylum Fidelibacterota; species Fidelibacterota bacterium. The sequence continues at coordinate 3,465 of JADFGO010000080.1, read as the reverse complement.
TATTTGTTGCTCTTCATCGGTGTAGGACGTCTTGTTTGTTTTAATGTCAACTGCTTGCTGAAGAGTTTTTTCTTCGTTCATTATTTTCACTTTACTTTCTTATTCATTAATATATGTTCATAACCCAACTCCCTGAATAGTTCCGGTCGGGGCGTGCAGGTCGTCAAAACGATTAGGACATACCATTATGATAAATTAAGAAACACTTTTCTGTAATTCCATCTGTTTTTTGCTGATTGATCTTCTTCTACTCATCGTTCTTACTATTGTCTTATGAACGGCCGTTTATGAGAACTCGAGTAGAATTCGGGCTGAATCCTAAAATACACTTTTGTAACTTCTATCAACAAATGAGGCGACTGAAGATATAAAGAGAGACCTCCTATTTTGAAGTGAGGAGGTCTCTATTGATTCAGCCTCTCGTAAGACGAAACTTTCCAGCTGTACTAACGCTCGTTTTAATAATCGATACAGATGATCTTTACTACCATTCTACTTCAAGGAGCCACTCGTTGAACCTTTTCATTTTGATGTCGTTGCTTCTCTCGAGTTCTGCTATATCAACGCTGTAGCCGACCTTGTTAAACCAATCGACCATCGTCGCATATTCGTCACCCATGGCAGAGCGGAACTCTTCCATTGAAAGAGCGGTATATTCCACAGGTTTTCCGATCATATCACCGATGAGTTCGGCAGATTCAGGCATGGTAACCGAATCACCCGCAATGTCTATTGCTTTGCCTATATATTTTTCAGGATTATCAAACACATGGGCGGCAAATATCCCGATATCGTTTGATGCTATCATCTGAAGGGGAATTTCAGGGAGAATGGCGTTCGATATGTTACCCTCCTCGATCTGTTCCTTCATCATAAAGAAATTATCCATAAAAAACACCGGACGTATAATGGTGTATGGAATATCAATAGTTCTGATGAATTCCTCTATTTGGAACTTGCTGTCGAAATGAACTATTTCCGTGTTTTTATCCGCGCTTGCAACCGATGAATAAACAAAATGCTTTACATCGGCTTCTTTCGCTGCTGAAGCGAGCGTCTTTCCTAATTTTATTTCGCCTTCATTTCCCGCTTCCCAAAAATTTTGGACAGAGAATACTCCATAAGTTCCGCGCAAAGGCTCTTTGAGCGATTCGGGGTCATTCATATCTCCCTGAACAACTTCCGCGCCCAACGATTTCAACTCAAGCGCCTTCTCGCTTTCACTGTTTCGGGTCAATGCCCTTACTTTCCATCCTTTATCCAGCAGGTTGCGCGCTACGGCGCCGCCCTGAGTTCCGGTTGCTCCCGTGACTAATATTATTTTATCGTTATCAGACAATTCCAGCTCCATTCTTTTATTTATTTTGTTTTATTATTTCCAACCCAAGTTTTTTACATAACCTTGAAAGTTCATCCTGTTCAGAAGGGGAGAGAACGCTCATTTCCCGGACTATCGCCTTAACATGATCGGGAAACAGTTTTTTTATATGCGATTTCCCCTTTGGGGTAAGATGAATTTCATATTGACGCCGGTCGGTTTTGCTTGGAACCCGTTTCACTAAGTCTTGTTTTTCCAAATTATCCACCACAGTTGTCAAATTTCCACCCGTACAAAGGAGTTTTGCACTTATTTCCGTCAGGTTCATCGGACCAAGATGATACAACGCTTCTATTACGGCGAATTGACTTTCAGTAAGTTCAAACCTGCGAAGACTATTCGTTAACTGAGAGTCCAGAGTAATACCGGCTCTCATAAATTTGATCCAGGCGTTGAGAGCCCTGCGTTCTTTGACCGTTCCTTTGTAGTGTGTCGGCATAAATATACTTTAACATTAAAATATTTAAATGTCAAGTAATATTTTTGGTAAATATTATCGGCAAGGGAACCACGACTGCGGTTATCTCAAAACTCATGAAACCCGGAGTTTATGAGAATTTAGAAAATCAGGGTTTTTTTATGGCGTAGTAAATAGTTCTGCTACAGGGAGCGGGTCACTCTTGATCAGAAATCCATAATCGCTCTTTTATTCTGTTAAATCGTAAACGTAAAAGCAGCTATATATGCTACACCTTTTGGATTATTCGTACCGTGAACACCATATTGTAACCCCATAATGACTAAGGTTGACGGACTTGCTCCGAAGGTGAAACCCAGCAATCCACCCCCTATCTTCGAATCAAAATCTCTATTCTCGAATGTTATCCAATTGAAATTATATTCCGCTACACTGTGAAAAGTTTTCGAAAATCCATATGATACGCCTATGTTAAATGATCCCGAATGACCCACCGATTGACCATCGACCTCTGCCGTGTAAAATGATAGTGAAATATCCGAATCAATCGAGATTTTGTTTTCGGGTTCGTAAGTCAGTACCAATCCGTAGCCGAATATCTTTGCTACACCCGCATCTTTGTGCCTGTTCTCGTCCAGAGCATCGAAATTGAGTCCTGATTGGAGGGCAACCGATAGGCCCCTTCGGCTCCAAAATAACCATTTCAGTCCAAAATTCAATGAGGACACGTCACTCGGTATTATCATACCCACTTCCAAATTTTCTCTCACTCCTGTCGTAAATCTAAATCCATAACTCGATTCCGTAGAGGAACTGTCAAATGTCACTAAGTTACTATTACTATCCCACTCGCTTTTTGGACTGAAGAATTCGAATGCGGGTTCAAATTCAAAAACTCCGACTCCCACAGTTTCCGTTCCGGGCACTACGACTTTCGAATTGGATATTCCGCCTATCTGAGCGTAGATGATTCCCGTATTAAACGTTAATAGGACTAATACGCGGTAGATCAGTCTTTCAATAGTTGTAATAACTTTCAATTTAAAAAATCAGAGATAAGGATAAAATTATCCGGAACGGCCAATAAAGGTCCACTTTTATCTGACGCCTAACGATTTCAAGCAGTTACAAAAAGACCTGTAGCATACATTACTACTAACCCACTCATAAAGCCAATCACATTTCTATAGGTAACAATGGATTGGACATTACGACGTATCGACGCTAATCGCATCTGGCCGTAAATTAGCAGCACAACCTGAAATATAGCTCCGGCACCTATCGATATTAGTAGTAACGACCATACACGAGAGAAGGTAAATCCACCGATCCATGTTCCGATTATGGTGGGAGCCCCTGCAACCAAGCCTAAAACTAATAGATGCCAGAGAGGGGTCTTACTTTTGGATAAAGGTGCCACTATGGCAACGCCTTCAGTTATATTATGAATCATGAATCCAAGTACAAGAAAAGCTCCTAATGATACCTCTCCCACTGCATACGCTCCACCTATAGCAAGTCCTTCACCAAGATTATGAATTCCAATACTCAAGGCAATGATATAAGCCAGCGTTAGTACCGATTTGGTGTCTAAAGAGGCTGCATTTTCTTTGGATTCTTCATTTTTACGCGCACGATGCTTAGAAACAGGTTGCTCAATAGCAGTAAG
>JADFGO010000079.1 GCA_022567655.1 Candidatus Neomarinimicrobiota bacterium | reverse complement strand
CGGGGGGGATACGAAACCGTGGGAATCGTCAAGGAACGAGTTCCGAACGCTCTTGACAAACGCATAGACACGGTAACTTATCGTCACCACATTTGCCCTGTCGGAGTAAACCCGCCATGTGTTCTTATCGATCTTCTCCCACTTCAAATTATCCGATTTATTGCTGTGGGCGCTGAATCCTTCCACGTTCTTGGAAAATTCCCTGATCAAATACGAACCGGGAGCCCAGACGGGCATAACAAAGTCTATGCTTTTTTTCCGTTCGCCCGATATCGTCTGAGTGACATGAAAATAGTGTGTCCACGGCTCCGGCATGGAGAGCGTGTAAGAAATTGTTTGGGATGAAAGGAGAGCCGGCGCGACTAAGAAAAACGCCGTAAGCAGGTAAAGTCTCTTAACCGCCGATCTTCGCCTGATTCTGATTTTCAATTCGAATTCATGTTATGGACTCTGCATCTTGGCGGAGAGCTCCAATTCTTCCTCACCCCGCTTAACGGAGATCTTCACCTCGTCGCCGGGGTTGAGCAGTTGCAGAACGGACATATAATCTTCTATGCTCATTATTTCTTTTTCATCCATTCTGATGATCACGTCATCGCTTATTATTCCCGCCTTTGATGCCGTACCCCCATTGCGCACACCCGATATCTTCAGCCCCGCACCTTCGTATGCATAATCGGGAGTCACGCCGAGCACAACTCGAAACGACATACGGCTCGGAGTAGATGAGCCCTCCTCCGCTTTTACGTACTCCGGTTTCATCTCTACACCGTCGAGTCCCCACGCTATATTTTTGGCAAGCATGAGAATCCGGACTTCGGCTTCGTAATTTATTTTGTCCCATGTGTCGGAGGGCTTATGGTAATCGCCGTGCACTCCCGTGAAGAAAAACATGTTGGGAATTTCTTTGCTGTTGAATGACGCATGGTCGGAACCTCCGCGGCTCAATTTCTTCTTGGAGATCCTGATCCCGACGTCTTTGTTGGCGTCATCGACAATTTCCTCCCAGATGGGTGACGTAGCAAAACCGTTCATAACTATGCTCGTGTCTGTGTCTCTCCCGATCATATCGAGGTTCAGCATCGCATACGTATTTTCAAGGGGTATTAGCGGATTGTCAACATAGTGCCTCGAACCGAGAAGTCCCGATTCCTCCGCGCCGTAAGCCTGGAACAATACCGAATGGCGAAGCTTATCCCTGTTTGCCGAAAAATACTCAGCCAGTTCAAGCATTCCCGCCGTCCCGGATGCGTTATCGTCAGCGCCGTAGTGCACTTCGCCGTAACTGTCAGGCGCCCGCGAACCCCTGCCGCCGATTCCGAGATGATCGTAATGCGAACCGATAACGAAATAATCGTTCCTCAGCACCGGATCGCTGCCTCTGATAACAGCCATCACGTTTACGCCGCTGCTGTAAACAGGCTTCACGTCCGCTTTCATCGAAACGTTTAGACCGGGAATACCCATCGACATGGTTTTTCCCGACTCGAGTATCTCGCTTTGAAGTTCATCTATGGATTTTCCAAGCGGCGACACGAGCTTATTTGCCGCTTTTCTTGTCAGGCTGAACGCTATTATCCCTGATTTGCGGTATCTCGTATAATTGAAATCGACCAGCTTATCGGTCGAATCATCGACAGTACCTGTAACCAATAACATAGCGGCGGCTCCATGGTCACGCGCATTCCTGAATTTATAAAACAAGCTGGCATAGCCGGCAAATTTTGATTCCTTGTCATCGTTCTCGGGTCGATATCTCAGCACAATTACAGCTTTACCCTCTACGTCTAAATCAGCATAATCGTCATAACTTGAATCCCTTAGTGATATTCCATAACCCGCGAAAGCAAGTTCGACCGTCGTATCTTCGGTCATGGAGAAAGGAAAGGGTCTGAATTCCACGTCATTCTCGAGTGTCAGTATTTCACCGCTGATTTCCGCTGACATATAACTTCCCTCTCCCAGTTCGGCACCGGAACGGAAATCAAACGGCTGCATATAATCGCCGTCTTTGTCCACCGGCTCAAGCCCCAGACGTTTGAACTCACCGGCAATATACTCCGCCGCCATGTCGCCGCCCGGAGTTCCCGTTCGTCTGCCGTTCATTTCATCGGAAGCGAGGTATTTAATATGACGAAGGACGTCGCTTTCGGTTATATCCACCGACGAGACTGAGGTTCCGCCGCTGCCCCCTGAAGTTCCATATCCGCTGCATGCGAAGATCAGGGCGATAATAGTCGATAATGACAACAAAAGAATTGGTTTTCTTGAATTCAATTCAGACTCCGTTGGTTTTCTAAATAATGCCGGCTTAAATTATTCACCAGGAAACTGCTACGCAAATTGTCAGTTTTGTCCTTCGAGTATCCGATACACGAATAAATGACCCTCCGGTCAATATCCGTTCTGATCTTTACTAATATAACAACACAGAAAAAAACTACTCTTCCGGCCCTAACTCCCTCGCGCCGAGCTTGCTGTCGAGCATCAAAAGGGGTGTCGTCTCATCACCTATCATCTTTAGCTGCCGGACTATCTCGAGCGCGGATTTTTCTTCCTCCACCTGTTCGTCGATAAACCATTGAAGAGCCGACTGCACCGCATAATCGTTTTCCTTTTGTGCAAGAGCGTAGATGTCGTTGATCATTCCCGTCACTTTACGCTCGTGTGCGAGACTTTTTTCAAATACGTCGAGCGGGGATTTAAAATCCGTAGGCGGTCCGTCTATCGCCTTTAAATTAACCGTCCCTTCCATGTCGACGATCATGTCGAAAATCTTGATTGCGTGCATGATCTCTTCATCGTACTGCATCCGCATCCACTTTGCCATTCCAAGAAGACTCACCGTCTCAAAATACGATGACATTGAAAGGTAAAGAAATGCCGAATAATATTCGCTGTTAACCTGTTCATTCAGGGCTTTTTCAATCGTTTTACTTAACATTTTCCTTAAGTTCCTCCTATGTTCATTATGTCGGATATTTCTTAAATCGTTGTACTAATTTATAAAACCCGATGTTAAATTACCAGCCGTGACTTATTTACCCGGTTCTTTATATGGTTTAATTAAAATGGCTTAAATGACTGATGTTTGAATGCACGGTCTATACCGAAAAGAATTTAGATGAATGGGAGAGCTTCGTTGATAATGCAAACAACGGTACTATCTTTCATTATCGCCATTTTCTGGGCTATCATCCACCTGACAGATTCGAAGACCATTCCCTGATATTTTATAAAAAGGGGAAACTTTCCGCCCTCTTTCCGGCTTGTGTCCTCCATGAAAACAACAAAAAAACGTTGTATTCGCACCGCGGCGCTACTTTCGGAGGTTTTGTTCTCGATGAATCTTCGAGTTTTAAGGATGCCTTTGACCTAACGGAATCTCTTCTGAAATACGCACAGAAGAATGAATTCTCACGGATAGTACTCACCCATCCTCCCCTGATATATCAAACAAGACTTTCCAATAACGTTGATTTCGCACTTCTTCAAAACCGATTCAATTATCTTAAGAGGGATGTCTCAAGCGTACTCTCTCTGAAACCCTCTTTAGCCGCGAACATCAAAAATTTCCGGTCAGAGGCGAGAACCGCGTTCAGGCGGGCGGTAAAATTAGGGGTAAATATAAAAAAGTCCGATGATTACGAGGGGTTTTACAAGATCCTCGAAGCGAATCTCTGGACAAGGCACGGGGTGACACCCACACACACTGTTGAGGAGATAAAATCGCTTCAAAAACTATTTCCCGATAAGATTGAATTACTCGGAGCCTTCGCGGAAGGTAAAATGATAGCAGGTGTTGTCCTTTTCGCATGTAATCCAAAAGTGCTTATGGCATTCTATATAAGCCACGACGAGAATTTTCAAAATTACAGGGCAGTCAATCTCCTGTTTCATGACGTCATCAAAAAAGCCATAAAACGGAAATTCAAATTTCTCGACTTCGGGATATTTACCGTTAACATGGAACCGAACTGGGGTCTCGGCAGGTTTAAGGAGAGCTTCGGGGCAAGCGGACTTTTTCGTGATAGTTTTCAAATTGAGCTCTGAACAGGTAAAAATATCGCATTCATAGACGATAATCGGCCGGGAAAATTTCGAAAACACCTGCCTTACGTTTTAGCTCTCTTGTTGATCTCACTCATACCGAGATTATTCTATGCTACCAATTATCTCTTTGACGGCGACCCGGTTAATTATTTTCTCGGAGCGGTGAACCTGCTGTCAGGTCAGGGGTTCACAGCCATGGGCTTTCCGGTTATTTGGCCCATTGGATACAGCTTAACGATAATTCCCTTTCTTCTGATACTGAATAGTCCGGCAGCAGGGGTCGCTTCGAGTATAATAGCCTCGACGTCCGCTCTGATCGCGCTCTACGTTCTCGGAAGCCGTATTTACTCTAAATCGGTCGGTTTCTTTGCCGCCGTGATGCTCGCATTCGCCGAATCGTACTTTTTCAACTCGGTGAATATCGCATCGGATTCTCATGCTCTCCTGTTCGTTTTGCTTGCCATGATTCAGCTTCAGAAAATCGATTTTGATTCTCCCGCCGTCAAATATTTTCTCCCCGGATTATTTATCGGGTTAAGCGCCTTGGTGCGTTACTCTTCCGGTATATTCTTTTTTCTCCCTTTATCTCTCCTAATTGTCAATTATCTGAAAGGAGAGAGAGATTTCAACTCCGACAGCGTCAAGAGAGACTTGCGCTGGATCGGTATCTATTTATCGGGATTCTTAGTTGCTCTGAGCGTCCAGATGTATCTGAATTTGAAAGTGTGGAACTCTCTGCTGCCGTCATTCTACTATACGGTAAATGAACCGATACTTTTCACATCTGCAGCAAATTATTTTCAGAACTTATTCAGGATTATTTACAGAATCGGTTTCACCACCGATTTTTATGCGCCTATCGGCGCTCTTTTGCTGATAATCGGTCTGTTGAATCAGAAAGGAAATGAACGTTCTCTGCGCATGCTTCTGATATTCACGATTTTAGGAGCCGTTCCTCTTTTGGCGTTTTCGGTCAAACCCCGGTTCATGATCTCAATAATGCCGGCGCTATTTCTTGTCATGGCTTACGGGATGCAAATCTTGTACGTTCGGATGGAGATCAGTCTGCTCGATAAGTGGAAGAACCTAAGGATAAAAAAAATAGCGGTCTCCCTGATCGTTACCCTGTTTTTCTTACCCCACGTGACATTCTCATTCCGGACAGCGGAATTCAATAAACTGGAATCTAAGGGTGCGGCTTCCGCATTTACGTGGGTAAAAGAAAACACTCCCTCCTCCTCAGTCGTGTTGACTCAATCTCCGTATTTCGGTCACTTCAATGTCTGGGAATTGACGGGGTACGATATCTGGGCTGCGAAGTACTATTCCGAACGAGAAATGTTTCCCGTCTTCACGGATATCGACTCTATTCTGATAAAGCACGCCGATGTATACGCAGTGATTAATGATTATTGGCAGTCTGCTGAGAATCTAAGAATGATGTATGCGGGAAAAAACAGAGAGGCTGTACATCGGCTTCTTGAGGATTATAATATGAAGGAAATGGCGTCGTTTGAGTCAAATAACAACAGGTTCCTCTGGAAGATCACCGCTGTGACGCTTCATCCCGATGATTATTTTAACCATCAGCATCGATTCACGGTCTACCGTGTTTTAGGTAAAAAATAAGGGCTACAAATATCAAAACCGATCTTTCGAAAAATATATTAGTACTGTCGAAGCACTCCTTGATCTACGGTGTCGGGATAATCAGCCGTCTCTCCTCATTTATTCTGCTGCCGCTTCATACAGCATTTCTTTCGCAGTATGACTATGGGATATTGACCCTTGTCCTCTCGTTTATAGGGATCGCAACCGTATTTATGAGTTACGGCTTGAACGTCTCCTTTTTAAGATGGTATGTACCCGAAGAGGATCCCGAAGAAAGAAAAAAGATATTCAGCATATGTTATTACGGGATCACTGGAGTATCGCTCCTTTTAGCCGTTATTTTTTATTTAACGTCCAAACCTATTGCCGGTCTTTTACTCCGTGACACTTCTTATGAGCCGTTGTTTATGATCGCAAGTCTCATTTTGCTTACAGATGCCCTCTTTCATTTTCCACAAATACTCCTCCAGGCACAGCAAAAATCCACACGTTACGTTCTTATAATATTTTTGAACGTATTCTTGAATCTTGGTTTAAACTATTATCTCGTTGTGGTAAGGGGTGCTGGAATAGAGGGAGTTCTTTACGCTGCCCTGATAGCAAGCGCCGTTTCATTTCTTGTAATTACTCCAGTATCGATAAAAAATCTGACGATTTATTTTTCTTTTAAAAAGTACAGAGAATTTTTCTTCTACGGAATTCCCTATGTTGCTAACAGCGTGTTTGTAGTGATGATAAATCTCATCGACAGATTCATGCTCGAAAGGTTTATCAGCGTTGAGACCGTTGCGGTATATTCCGCCAATTATAAGTTAGGTTCCGCCATGGCTATAATTGTCAATGCGTTTAGACTCGCCTGGCATCCTTTCTTTCTATCTATAAGTAAATCTCCCGATGCGAAGCGAACCTATTCGAGAGTATTCACTTATTTTCTATTATTATTGAGTGGAGTTTTTCTTCTGATATCTATCTTTATCGACGACCTCGTGAGAATGAATATCTTTGGATTTCATCTGATCGCAGAAGAGTACTGGGAAGGAACTTTTATAATTCCATGGATACTTTTTGCTAATATTATCGGAGGTGCATACGTGATTTTTTCGGCAGGAATTCATATAGAGAAGATCACACGGTTTACACCTATATTTACCGGAGCGGGCGTTATTACGAACGTTGTGGCGAACATTTTCCTGATTCCCCTGATTGGAATATACGGAGCGGCTATCTCCACGCTTCTCGGTTATATCGTAATGATGACAATCCAATATTTTACCGTACAGAAGTATTATTATATCAAGTATGAATTCCTCCGTGTATCAAAAATAATCGGAGCTCTCTTATTGATTTTCCTTACCAACGAATATATTCTTGTCGATCCCGGATTTTTAACCAAACTGTTCCTCGTTATATCTTTCCCGCTTATTCTTTACTTCACCGGGTTCTTCTTGAAATCCGAGTGGCGCGAAATGAAGAGTCTGACGTTAAAATTACTCGGAAAGGCAAAGAAGGCTTGAGAATATTATATATCTCCCCCGAGCATACGGTCGGCGCTCTGTCTTTCTGGAAAAAGGAACACGAAAAACGTGGAAACGAATGCAGGTTCGTAACGCTTTTCCGCTCCGCAAGCGGATTCGAGGAAGATATATGCCTTAACCTCCCGTTTGTGTCCACAGGAAAGATATACGGAGCGCTCAGAAAATTAGCATATCGTACACATGGAAAAATAGGAGGCGCGACTGAAAAAGAGGGCTACCCCCCTGTCTGGAGACCCGAAAATGCAGCCGAAGCTCTGTTTTTCAAGACAAGAGAATTCATCTGGAACAGGTTTATCGAAAAAGCCATTAGAAAATATGGGCTCGATCAGTTCGACATATATCATCTTGAATGGGGGCTGGAATTTTATCGTGACGGCAGATTCATCCGAAAAATGAAAAATGCCGGTAAACGGGTCGTATGCACTTACCACGGGCAGGACATGCGTAACCGGGGAGTCATCCCCGCAATCGATAATCTGAGCGATCTCAATCTCACGAGTGAACTCGATTTGATGCAGAGACATCCTAATATCAATTATCTCTTTTTGCCGTTCGATACAACCGAATTTATGCCGAGAACCGAACCGAACGATTTGATAACCGTTTCTCATGCTACTCGAAACCGTGGAGCTAAGGGGTCTGATGATATTCTGCGAATATGTACTGAATTGGAAAACGAAGGAAAGATAAAATTTATCTTTATCGAAGATAAACCGCATTCGGAAGTCTTGAAAGCAAAAGCCGAGAGTGATATCTACATCGACCAAATAACGGATGTAGGATGGGGTTACGGCATGAACAGCGTTGAGGCTTTATCCATGGGTGTTGTCTGCTTCACGAAAATGAATGAAGAATATGAGAAGTTCATCCCGGATCACCCCTTCGTAAATGTTTCGGCAGAAAATCTGAAATCTGAATTATCCAAACTGATTGCCGATCGTGACAAACTTAAAGAGAAAATGATAATCAGCAAAAAATGGGTTTTTGATAATCATGACGTCAGCAACGTGATGGATAAGCTTTATGAGTATTACGGAAAACTCGGATGGTTAAATTGACTTCCAAAGAAGAAAGATCCGCAAAGAACATCTCAATCAGCGTATTGACCAAACCCCTTATGCTGTCAAATTATGATCAAATAAAGAGGCTCGCCGACCAAATACCCGGCAGAAAATGGTCACGGGAAGAAATAATAGCGGACAGACCGATGAAATGGGAATACAGCCTATCGGTGACGGATGGTCAAAATATCATCGCTCTGTGTCTCCTTTCAAAAAAAGAAAACACCCGCCACAGTCACATGATTATAGTCGATGAAGAGTACAGGGGTTTGGGAATCGGAAGGGAAATGAACCGTAAGAGCGCTTTGGAGGCATTGGAATCAGGGGAGGATTATGTAACTACAAAGGTTGCTGAAGGGCTTCAAGCATCTCTGAATTTTCAACTGAATCTCGGATTCAGTGTTTACGGTGAAGAACATGTTGATGAAGAGGGCATAAATTATCTTCTTCTGCGGGCTGCGCCAAAAACGATCCTCAATACTTTTGATACGAAGTAGATGAAGCTGGCCATTCATCAACCTAACTTCTTACCCTGGCCCGGATATTTCCATAAAATGGCTTCAGCAGATATTTTCTTGTTACTCGACACCGTTCAATACACAAAGCTTGAATATGATAACAGATGCAAAATTAAAACTCCTGACGGTGTTCAATGGTTGACAGTTCCCGTCGGCACTCCAAAATCTCATACCCTTACGAAAGACGTCCGTATATCGGGCGACAGCGATTGGAAACGAACTCACAGGAGAACACTCATAAATAATTATTCCAAATCGGTTTATTTCAAGGACTACGACTCGGAATTACTCGACATTTACGAAATCGATTGGAAATTTCTTGTTGAATTGAACGTTAAATTCATCCATACTATTAAAAAGTGGCTTGGTATCAAAACAACTGTTATGTTAGCCTCTGATCTTGCGGAAAGAACCTTGAAAAGCACAGAATTGAATATCTCCTACTGTAAGGAATTGAATGCGGATATATATCTTTCGGGTATCGGAGGGAAAGATTATTTGAAACCGGAATTATTTGAGGAAAATGGGATCAGATTGGAATTTCAGAATTACACTCCCGTAAAATACCCGCAGCGGTTCGGAGAGTTTATCCCTGACCTGAGCGTCATCGACCTGATATTTAACCGTGGCGATGAAAGCCTGTCGCTCATAATGGACGGAAATTAAAATGAATAAGTCTGATTGGGATAATTGCAATTTTTCTCATGCGCATTATAAGGCGTGCCTTCAAAATGCCCTCGAAAACGGTTATGAATTTCTCAAAATGAATGATGTAGAATTAGAACGAAATAAAGAAAAGACGATTGTGATGCGGCATGACGAAGACCTCTCGTTACCCGCTATGCGCATTCTCGCTGAAATTGAGGGAGAGCTCGGCATAAACTCCACCTATTTTGTGCGGCTTCACGCTAAGAACTACAATTTGTTATCTTACGACTCCTATACCTCTCTTCACGAAATAATAAAAATGGGGCATGAAATAGGGTTCCACTATGAACTCCACTGCCACCCGGAGCTCAGCTCCCGGGAAGAAGAGATATTTACCAATTCCAAGTCCCTACTCGAATCGATCCTTGGAATCGAGATTACCGGCATGAGCTATCACGAGCCCTCACGTTCGATGAAATCGGATGAGAAAAGACCACTGCCGCCCGGGATTAAGTACGAGGCTTACGAAGATAAGTTCATGAAAAATCATAAATACATTTCCGACAGCTCCGCTCATTGGAGAGAGGGATGCATGTGCCGGCATATA
>JADFGO010000078.1 GCA_022567655.1 Candidatus Neomarinimicrobiota bacterium | reverse complement strand
CATCCATTATCGATTTCGCCGGCATAGCGAATTTTTCGTTATACAATACAATCAGATTATCTATCTGTGTGTATGCGCTTTTAACATATTGCATATTGTGGCATTGAGAACAGACTTCTTGCATTTTTGCCCTTCGTGACTTCCATGGCAAAACCGACTCTACCGTTTTATTATTGTGCATGGATCCTGCTTCCGGAAGCGATGGATCTTCTCCCAAGATGTCCTTTTTGCTGCCGTCAGTGTATATTATCATGTTGAGCTTTTTTGAAATCGGTGGCCGCAGCGTCCAGGATATTCGTTCACCCACGTCGTGTGTGACCTCTTGATTCCCCGCTGCGCTCATGTGACATGATGAGCAGGTAGGACCGGTGAAATACTCTATCCCCGCCCGCCATTCCTCTGCATCTAAGTTCATATTCTCCCTGTTCGCATGGTATAGAATCCCGTGTTTTGATTCGTTCCATACTTCGATTTGAGGATGATCAGGACCGAGATGGCATTTTCCGCAGGCTTCAGGCTGCCGCGCTTGCCTGACACTGAACTCGTGCCTGGCATGACACGCGGAACACGAACCGAGCGAACCGTCCGGATTTATTCTTCCCATTCCGGTATTGGGCCAGGTATCCGCAGTCGGTTTCCCATTTTCATCGATAGCAACGATAGAACCATGACACTGACGGCATCCCGACACTACTGCGGGTTGTCCCCCTATGACTTCTCCGAGAAAGTTATCGAGAGATCCGAGGATCTGTGCGGCTTTAGCATGATGTGAGCCCCTCTGCTGTTCGTATTCGGTGTCGTGGCATTCCGCACAATCGAGCGGAGAGACTATTACAGAGATATTAGAACCATAATGCTCGAAAGCGTCAACATCATTTTTTTCGGCTGAGTGACAATCGGTACATGATATATCGGCTTCACTATGCTTCGAGCTCTTCCATTGGCCAACTATTCCCGGCGTTTCTGTCGCATGGCAGGTAACGCATTCTTCTTCATCTCCGCCGATAGAAGAGACAGGAAATAATATAAAAGTGAAAATGACTGTTAATGAAAATGTAAAGATTGATTTCGCCAATTTAACCTCCTTGATTTTTATGAGGAGATATTTATCCTTAATGTATAGATAATACCACCAAATATAATCACTTCCAGCGTATTGAAATTTAAACTACTATGTCCAAATTGACAATAATATTCTTGCTTCTGCCGAAGAGATCGTGATGCGGTTGGGAAATGTATTACACGGCTAATATTTCAACCGATTCAGGTATGATTTAATGATATTTTTCTAATTTCGGAATGCGTTATTTAATAATGTTATTACTTCATCAATCGAGAACGGTTTTGGTAAAAACCCTGCAGATTTGTTTATTACCGAATCGCTCAACTCATCCTGGACATACCCTGAAATAAATACAAACGGCGTATTTTTATTTTTAGTACGTTCAGATTCATATAATTCAAGCCCGCTTATCCCGGGCAGCTTGATATCACAAATCACCAGTCCGTAATCGTTTTTCGCTAAATACGGCAGTGCGTCCTCGGCACTCTTTACGGCATCAACTTTGAATCCTTGCTTCCTTATGATCCTCGACAATAAACGAACTATTACATGATCATCGTCAATAAGTAGTACTCTCTTGATATCAGAACCTAACATGTTGCTGGAATTTTCTATATCAATAATTCGAGTTCGTCCTACGTATGACTTGGTTTTTATTGTATCCAGGTTTTCTAATTTGTTAACTAATTCTGACATTCTCGCCACTTGTTCGGAGATTCTCCCTGCAAGGTCTTCCCTTTCAGCTAATTTATCAACAGGCAGAAGCTCCGATATGATCATCAGAGCCTGGAGCGGCTGATTGAACTCATGCGCTACTGCCCCTGCTAATTGTTGAACAGCTTTGAGCTTCTCTTGTTTGCTTATCAATTCGATGTCTCTTAACTGCTTTTCCATCCTGTGTTTATAGAGAACAATTTCAACGGCGATTTTAAGCTCGTTCTTTCTGATGGGCTTCAAAATATAGCCGTATGGTTCGGTAATTTTGGCTCTCTGGAGCGTTTCTTCATCGGCGTACGCCGTAACGTAGATGAGCGGAATATCTCTTTTTTCATGAATTTTCTCCGCTGTTTCTATTCCATCCATGGGTCCCTTGATCTTTATGTCCATCAGTATTAGATCAGGATCCGAGTCTTCAACTATTCTGATCGCCTCCTCTCCGGAGGACGCGATGCCGCATACCTTGTATTTCAAAGACTCCAAAGTTTGTTTGGTGTCTTCAGCTATAATCCTCTCATCTTCGACGATGAGTATTTTAACTTCACTCATTTATTATCATTCTTTCTTCATATTTTGAACTTGATCTTATATTCCGTACCACCCTTGGTGTTTAGCTCAAGATTACCGTTAAGTTGTTCTGTCAACATCTTGACTAATTTTAGACCGAGACTGTTGCTCTCTTCAACTAAAAATCCTGAAGGTATTCCTTTTCCGTTATCACGCACACTTAACTCGAAATTATTTTGCTCTGATGAAAAAGTTATCGTAATCTTTCCCTTTTTAGAACCGGTAAAGGCGTGATGAATCGAGTTGGTTACGAGCTCAGTGACTATCAATCCGAGAGGAATTGATGCGTTGAGATCGAGGGAGATCTTCTCGATTTTTTGAGAAATTTGTATTTTGCTTCTGTCTTCAGCATAGGTTTGAAGAACATTATCCGTCAGCATCGAAATGTAGCTCGGGATGTTTACTTCCGCGAGGTTTTCAGATTGATACAAGCTCTCATGAATCAATGACATAGACAATGATCCTGTTTTTAGTTTCTAATAATTGTTTCGCGGTTTTCTTATCCTTGATGCCTCTCGCCTGTAAATTCAGCAGACTGGAAATCACCTGAAGATTGTTTTTTACTCGATGGTGAATTTCTTTTAGAAGGACTTCCTTCTCCTTGAGGGACTTTCGTATTTTTTGGTCTGCAATCTTGCGTTCTCCGATATCTTCAACCATAGCAATACCGTAAACGGGCTTACCTTCATTATCTAATAGTATAGAGGAAGTCAAATTAGCCCATAGTGTTTCACCGCTCTTTTTTAAATATCTCTTCTCTTGTTGATAATAGGAAATCTCTCCATTAAATTGACGTTCAGCCACATCCTTCGTTTCGTCTAAATAATCCGGATGAGTAATTTCCATAATAGTTCTACCCAGCAGCTCTTTTTCCGTATATTCCAACATTGCGCAAAATCTCTTATTCAATTTTAATAATTTTTTATCGGTTCCCACTATCGCCATACCCAGGGGACTTGCTTCGAAGATTTTTCGGAATCGTTCCTCGCTTTCAACTAAAGATTTATTACTGCTTTCCAGCTCCAACGTTCTTTCTTTTACTCGATCTTCTAAGACAGATTGAGCTTTTTCCAACTCAGATTGTATACGGAGCAACTCTGAAATATCCCTTATCACTGATATGACATGACTGATCTTTCCGTTTTCTCTTAAAAAAGAGACTGTGATCTCTGAATCAAATGTATTTCCGTCCTTTTTCATTAACTTCTGCTTTATGTAAACAACATCCTCGCCTTTCTTAATAGCCTTTTGCAATGTTTTCCCAAACTTTTTATAGTCCTCTTCTTTCTCATAGAGCATCTTAGTTGAATTCCCGATACATTCTGATGCATCATAGCCGAAAACAGATTCTATTCGAAAATTGACCCTCTCTATTACCCTTTCAGGTAGTTTCACTATGAAGACCACATCGCCTAACGATTCAAGTAACTTATCAAAGTGATTCATTTCCCTTTTCAGAGTTTGTGTCGCTTCTTCTAATTCAGTTATGTCTTGAATAGTTCCTACAGAACGTATCGCTATTCCTTCGCTGTCGAATATATTTTCTGATCTTTCATGGACAATCCTGATATCACCATCAGGTCTAAGAACCCTGTGAATTGACTCATATGGCGTTTTGTTTTCTACTGATCTGGCATACTTTTCGGCTACCATTTCTCTGTCATCGGGATGGATTGCCTCGATAAATGCTTCATATGTGGCTTCAAACTCTTGTGGGGATAATCCGAAAATTCTGTATACCTCATCCGACCAATTAAGCTTATTGGTTCGAATGTCTAAATCCCAACTTCCCACATGAGCCATTTCCTGCGCTTTATTGAGGTTAAATTCACTCTCTTTCAGAGCCTCCTCTACTTTCTTTTGCTCTGTTATATCTATAGACATTGATCCAAGGAGCTTTTCTTTTCCGTCTTTTGTTGAGATAGGAAATTTATATGACATCCAATAAGACAACCCGTTTGAGGTCGGTACAATTTCGGTAAGATTTTTTAATTTCCCGGACTTGAGCACGTCCAGATCATTCCACCTTATATTTTCCGCGACCTCCGGGGGAAGGAAGTCGCTGTCACTCTTCCCTATCCAATTCGTTTCATCAATTCCGATTACATCTTTTACACTCTTATGGAATCCTTTGCTTGTATAAATGTATGTTCCTTCTTCATTCTTTATGAATGCAGCTCCGGGAACGTTGTCCATGAATAAAACAAATCGCTCTTCACTCTCAGCCAAGGATTCTTCATAATTCTTTCGTTCGGTGATGTCTCTTCCGATAGAGTTTGAAAAAAGTAGAGAGCCGTCTTTATCATAGTGATTGTTAATTGTCCACAGCATATGAGAGACAGTTCCATCTGCGTGAATGAGGCGATTTTCTAAGGTCCCGCTATCGGTTCGGTTCTCTGTTTGACCCAATATTATCTTCGCCGTTTTATCTCTATCTTCCGGATGCACACAGTCCAGAACCGGGTATCCCGCTGATTCTTTACCCGAAAGACCGATAATTGGATTCCATGCTTCGTTGGCATAGATGATCTTCCCTTGATTATCAATTTGTACTACTAAGTCATCCATCCCTTCTATGAAATCTCTAAACTTTATCTCATTCTCCGAGAGCTTTTGCTCATACTGCTGGCGCATTTGAATCATCTCGTTGAAAGCGTTCGAAATCTCCATGACTTCCCAATCGGCATGTTGTAATTTCAGTATGTGGTTTATTTCACCTTTTCCGTATTCACGCATGGAGTTAGTTAAAATATTTAGCGGTCTTGTGATTCTCCTGTTTAATATCCCCGATATTATCAACCCAAAGAGCGCTACACCCAATGTTACAAGATATATAGATCGCTTGACATCGCGTACCCGCTGCAAAAGATTCGATTCGTTCATTCCCAAATAAACATGCGCCGGAAGCCCTTCTATTAGGGAGTTTTCAATTTCAAGAACTTCAATTCCCCCAAAATTATACCTCACAATCTTATCCTTATCGGGATGAGTTTGCTTCTCCAATTTATGCGCCAGGGCTTTTGGAAAACCATTCTCGAATGTGTGCATGAATAGTTCGTTTTCGAAACCAATAATGTAGATGTATTCAACGTCCGGTGATTCTTTCACGAGTGATCGCGCAAATTCCTTTACGGGAAGGATTTCACCATCCAATACGTTTTGAACAATTTTATCACTGAATGATTTTACTATTACGGTAGCTTTTTCTTCTAAAGATCTTTCCATCTCACTGGTTAAGATCCTGCCGCTGAGCCAGGCAGATAACCCGCCTACTGTCGAGATTATGATTGCGAGAAAAATAGATATCTTTATATAGATCCTCACTTTGACGGCTCCTCATTACTATTTCCAATCGATCCTAAATTTCTTGCCCATTTTATCAAACCGGTTGAATCTCTTCCATTTGGTTGAAATTCCAGAAGAGCAATCCCCGCGTTCCTACAACGTCGTAACCTCCCTTGGTCACCGAGTTGGCAGTCTCGCCGTGTGAACCCGTCCAGCCATAATCTTGTAAATCCCCTAATGATATTCCATTTTGTATCAAAATGATACGCTGATTTTCACTTTAAATCTTATCTTTTTATAGATATTCCCTAAAACTTTATCTTCCCTTCACTATTAACCCGTAAATAGAGCCTATTATTATCCCGTACACTGTCAATAGTGCAAAAGTCGTGCCTGAAATACCGGATGCGTAGTTCAGAACGGGAACGGATTTGAGAAGTTTTCAGTAGGAACTTAAATCAAACAACGCAGATACTTGATTTACCAACTCTCTTTTTTGATTCTTTCAGAAGGTATACCTATCTCATTGAGATATGCGATCATCGTTTCCAAGAACATGGGTTTTGGTTCGACCCCGCTTTTCTTAGCCTCTTTTTTCTCAAAAGAGCTGACTGCCGGACCGCATATGAATACCGATGTCGAGGAGACGTCTTCAATGGCGTTCTTAACAAATTCGATATCGGGTCTCCCGATTCGAATGCCCTTATTCAGGAGCATCTCGTTCTCCTCGCGCGTAATGGCATGCAGAACTTTAATTCTCCCGGGATATTCTTTTTCCAAGTCGAAAAATTCATCCCGGAATATGATGTCATCCCATGTCTTGTTCGTATATATCAGAGTGTGCTTCCTCGTCGAGCCGTTAATAAGCTCATCTTTGATTATGGAAAAATTCGGTACTATTCCGCTTCCTGCGCATATATGAAGCACGTGATCCGAGCTGTTCTCGATTTTTTCATCGATTACATACGAACCGGTGAATCCCTTAATTATCATTTTAGCGCCTACAGGAATTTCGTAAGTAAGCAGCGGCGAAATAAGAGGCGGATAAGGCGTGTCGCCCGGATAATACAGGCTTTCCTTGACGGTAAAAGACACGTGTTCTTCATGGGGAGCGCTTGAAAGCGAGTATGCACGGGGAGGTTCCTTTTTTCCTTTTTCAACTTCGAGGTATCTGCACCACCTGTCAAGAACGGGAAATTGATGCGGATCGATCGTCAGGAATTGTCCCGCTTTATATTCCGGTGTCCCCTCATCTGAAGAGAGAACGAGTGTTGCGCTGTCCGGAGTTTCTCGAATGACATCCGAAACTATTACTTCTCTTTCTCTTATCTTTTTCGTCTTTTTATCGGGAGGTTTTTCTTCCAATTTTAATTCTCCGAATGTTGTTTACAAAGGATTACGCGTAATTAAATCCGCTACCCGCCTGTATAAGTTATTTTATAAACCTTTCCCTGATAGTCATCTGAAACGAACATAGATCCGTCGGGTGAAATTTCGACGTCCACCGGCCTACCCCATCTTGTTTCGTCCGGCATCAACCATCCGGATACAAAATCCTCTATCGAAACGGGTAAACCGTCCTCCACCCGGACTCTGACCACCTTGTACCCTGTCTTCTTAGATCGATTCCAGGAACCGTGAAATGCTATGAACAGATCCCCTCTGTATTCGGCAGGGAACTGACCGCCGTTGTAAAATCTCATTCCCAGAGGCGCCGAATGAGCCTGCATATCAAATACGGGAGCAATAGTCTCATCACATAGAGAAGGATCATTAACATATTCCGGGTTCATTATCCCGTCGCCGTAACAATAAGGCCAGCCGTAATGCTTTCCTTCGGAGAGGATATTTATCTCTTCAGGAGGTAAATCGTCTCCGATACGGTCTCTCCCGTTGTTGGCTGCCCAGAGCTCCCCCGATTCAGGGTGGAATGCAAGAGCAACCGAATTCCTCAGACCGCTTGAAAATACGGTTTCACCGCCGCCGTCCGGATCATAGCGCACAACCGCCGCCCGCCGTGGATCGTTTTCCTCGCATACGTTACAGGATGAGCCTATCGAGACGTACATCATGCCATCAGGTCCGAACGCCACCGTTTTCGTAAAATGCCCGCTCGTGGGAAGCCCCGCAACGACTGTTTCTCCGGCTGCGTCGGCTATTAGATCATTATTGTCGTCCCTGAAACGTGAAATCTTGTCCGATTCCCCAACATAAACATAACCGTTATAAAAAGTGACACTGTGCGGACTTTGCAGTCCTTGTGCGAAGACGATGTTTTCATCGGCTTTCCCGTCCGAATTTCTATCCGGCAGCACGATGATCTCACCGGCTATTAGCGAGCAGACGAATAGATCGCCCGCCGGGGAAACTCCCATGCCCCTCGCTTTCCCGAGATTCTGTGCGAATTCGGTTATTACAAATCCGGGGGGAAGGATCAAACTTTCAAGAGAAGTCGGTTCATTTGTCGATGTGCCGCCCGAGCAAAATATAATAAGCAAACTCATAGGGAGATAGACGGCTTCTTTGCAGGCTTTTGACATCTTTCTAAATTTTTTCGATTCGGACTTTAAAGTAAACTTTCGACGCATATTCACCTTAGTTTAATTCACGCAATATACTTCAATAAGAAGCAATTGTCAAAAACATGGATTGAA
The DNA here is from genome assembly GCA_022567655.1 of Candidatus Neomarinimicrobiota bacterium. NCBI lineage: Bacteria > Pseudomonadati > Fidelibacterota > Fidelibacterota bacterium. Next base: position 1,915 of record JADFGO010000078.1, on the reverse strand, counting down.
TGGTTTGATAATACGCAGTTATCCGGCAAACTCCGGATAACCCGCACTCAAATCCGTCGGGGTGGCGGGGCGACACCCCGCTCCCAAGGCAAGTGTGCTGACCCGACTGCGCCGCACCCCGAATTTGCAGCTGTATTAATCACCTTTGACCTCTCACCATTACCCTTTTATACCGGACATCGCAATTCCTTTGGAAAAAGATTTCCGAAAGAAAAAGAATAAAATCAGAATCGGCACAGTCAACAGTACGGCGCCGGCAGTCTGGATACCCGGATATGAATTGTATTCCCCCTTTGTAAATAAGCCTAATAATGCGCTCAGAGGCATCAAGTCGTAATCCTTGGTGACAATAATATACCACAAGAATTCATCCCAGGTGCTCATGAAGGTAAAGATGGCTACGATTGCCGTAACCGATTTAGATAAGGGAAGCATCACGGAAAAAACTATTCTTAGTTCCGAGCAACCATCTATTCTGGCTGCGTCAATCAGCTCCTGCGGAATAGTCTTATAGAATTGCGTATAAAGAAAAATAGCCCAGGCGCTTACCATGAACGGAGAGAACATGCCCTGGTATGTATTTATCCATCCTAATTCCAACATTAACAAAAAACGCGGGATCAAGAACAGAATTGCCGGAAACAGCATTTGGAATAGGACAAAACTATTTAAAAAATCTCGTCCCCAAAACCGTAATCGAGCCAGCGCATAACCTGTAATCGAACCAACAAGCACAACAGAAAAAGTGGCTATCGAGGATACAACCAAACTGTTGAAAGCTGACCTTATGAACGGACTGCCGGAACCGCTTTGTCCGGCTGAAAACATCATATAATAATTTTCCAGAGTGAAGCGTGAAGGGAAGAATCTATTATAGATTTCCGATGGAATCTTGAACGAAGCCAGAATCATCCAGATGTAGGGAAAAACCATGACGATCAATCCCAAGCAGAGAAGAGTATAGACGATGACCAATTTGATTGCGCGTGGCTGTTTTTTACTTTTCTTATCCCGGATTACGATCATGTTACGTCCCTTTCCACTGTCTTCCTTATCACGAAGACAAACGCGAAGCTGATAGCCGCTACAATAATTGCGAAGCTGGACCCATAGCCGGCGTGCAGCGCAGTGAACGTTTGATGATAGATTTGCATAACAAAAGTCTGTGTACTGTCAAGCGGTCCGCCACCCGTGATCATGTAAGGTTCCGTAAAAATATTGAAAGACAACATGACGGCGAAAATCAGAACTATGGTAAATGAGGGGCTAAGAAGCGGAACGGTAATCCTAAAAAATTGTACCCATTCACTCGCCCCGTCGATTGACGCAGATTCATACAGAGTTTTCGGAATAGCCTGTAATCCCGCCAGGAAAATCAAACTATAGTAGCCCAGAAATTTCCAAACGACGATCAGCGCGATAGAAGCCATGGCGATATCGGGGTCGGAGAACCACGGGATCGTTATATTTATTTTACTCAGCCATGTATTGATAAGTCCATCTCCGGAGAAGAGAAGACTGAAGACGATGGAATAGGCAACACCTGCAGAGATATAGGACATCAAATATCCGGTCGCAAAGAAGGCTTGCAAAAACTTAATCCGACTGAGTAACAATGCTACTCCAAGGGCAGAGACAATCGACAGCGGGACATATACCGCCATAAAATAAAGGGAATTTTTAAATGATATCCAGAATAACGGGTCATATAGAACCCCCGTGAAGTTACTTAAGCCGATAAACTCCTTTTCGGGAGAAATGATGTTCCATCTTTTAAAAGCAATAACCAACCCCCACAGAAAAGGATACAACCAGAAAATAATTGTGTGAATAACGTATGCGGCTATAAGCCCCAGACCTGCTAATTTACTCAATTCTTATCCGGTAAATGCGTTCATTTTACTTTTAATTAAGA
>JADFGO010000077.1 GCA_022567655.1 Candidatus Neomarinimicrobiota bacterium | reverse complement strand
CGGCGGATGAATCGGTCGCGAGAAGTTTGATTCCCGCGGGAACCGGCGCACTCCGCGACTTCAGCTATATTGCGCCCGATATACCGGAATTGATTCCGGATGCATGTGTGGGCTGCATGGATTGTGTTACCGAATGCCCCGACACAGCGATACTCGGAAAGGTGATGAGACCTGAAGATCTCGAAACCCATACGAATAATATTGAAAAATCGGATATAAGGGATTGGGTCAGGAATCAGTTTTCGGAGACCAACAAGTATTGGAACGTATACGAAAAAAAGGGTAAAGACCCCGGGCTTTTCGGGATTTTTATCGATCCGACCAAATGTAAAGGGTGCGGCGAATGTGTTGAAGTTTGCGGTGATCATGGCGCTCTTAAGATGATAAGAAAGACCGAGGAGAATCTTCCTGTTTATCAAGATAGTTGGAAGGCTTACGAGAACCTGCCTCCTACTTCTACGGATTTTATTCAGGAGAAAATCCTTCCGGATATGATGCTATCGGATGACAGCCTGTTATATGTGGGAGGTGCGGGTTCATGCATGGGCTGCGGAGAAGCAACCGTTCTCAGGATGATGCTTGCCGCAACAGGATTCGTTTACGGCAAAGAATCTATCGGTATAGTGGCTGCAACAGGCTGCAACACGGTTTACGGTTCCACTTACCCGTATAATCCGTATTTAGTTCCCTGGACGAATTCTTTGTTCGAGAACGCTCCCGCCGATGCGATGGGAGTGAGAGCCCGTTGGAATCAGATGGGATGGGAGGACAAGAGGATATGGGTTCTCGGAGGTGACGGGGCAATGCTCGATATCGGATTCCAATCGCTCAGCAGAATGATGGCTTCCGGGATGGACATAAACGTGCTTATTCTGGATACACAGGTTTATTCGAACACCGGGGGGCAGGCTTCAACCGGAACGTTTCTTGGACAGGAAGCGAAAATGTCCGTACACGGAACAGTTATCAAAGGTAAAACCGAAAACCGGAAAGAATTAGGCAATATCGCAATGATGCATCCCAACGTATTTGTCGCTCAGACTACCGCAGCCCATACTAATCATTTTTATAAGGCGATAATGGCGGCGAACGAGTTCCCGGGTCCCGCGATTGTGAATACTTTCACCACATGCCAACCGGAACACGGCGTTGCGGACGACATGGCGGGTCATCAGGCTAAACTTGCGGTAAACAGCCGGGCTTTCCCGCTCTTCGTTTACGACCCGAGGAACGGCGAAAAGTTCAGTGAACGACTCAGTCTTGCCAGTAACCCCGCTATTAAAGAAGATTGGTACACGAACCCTAAGACGGATGAGGTCATCGACTTTACCTATTTCGCCAGAACTGAAGGCAGATTTGCTAAACAGTTCGACAAAGAGGGAAACCCTTCAGAAGCGATTTTAGCATCGAACGAAGACAGACTGAGAAACTGGCGGTTACTCCAGGAACTTGCCGGAGTTATTTAAAAGATTTATCATCTTTTAAATATTGTTTAGGAAGGAATTACCGGCTTGAATGAAAACGTAATGAGAGATTTTGAATCTATCAGGTCCGTTATAGAAAAAGGACAGTGTTTCCTGATTACTACCCATGTAAACCCTGACGGCGATGGGATCGGTTCCGAAATAGCATTATATCAATATCTAAAATCAATCGGGAAAGAACCACATATAATTAATTGTTCGTCTATGCCCGATAACTTCAGGTTTTTGGTATCTAACCACGAGGTGGAAGAATTTGATGAGGAAAAATCCACCGCTCTGTTTCCGGAATTTGATACCGCTTTCGTGCTCGACATCGGTAACTACGACCGATTGAAGGAAGTAGGACAATTGATCACTTTTCATAATATTCCTACGGTATGTATCGATCATCATCCGAAGGAAGAAGATAAATTTACCCATTACTACCTGGACACGACCGCATCGGCTACGGGGGAACTGATCTACGATCTTCTGACGGGTTTGAAAGCCGAGATCACTTTTTCAATGGCAGAGTCTATTTACAGCGCCATAATGGCTGATACCGGCTCCTTCCGATTCAGCAATACAAGTGAAAAGGCGCACACGATAGCAGCGAAATTGATCGGGTTAGGAGTAAACCCCGAGCGAGTCTGGAGTTTTGTGAACGGTGATGTTCCGCCCGAACGGATAGCGTTGCTTTCCGAAGCTATGAGCCGGATAGAGTACGCCGCCGATGGAAAGTTCGCATGGTGTGTTATCAATAGAAATATGCTCAAAAGAGCAGGGGCTCAGTCGAAGGATATCGAAGGATTTGCTGACTTTCTTCGAAATATTAAAGGTGTTAAAGCGAGCGTAGTGGTGCTCGAAATTTCTGACGAAGTGACGAAGCTGAGTTTTCGCTCGAAAGAAAAATTTGACTCGAACGATTTCGCCCGCAGGTTAGGGGGTGGGGGTCATAAATATGCTTCGGGGGCTCGCGTAACCGAAGGATATAAAAAACTGATACCAAAAATGTTAGCAGAAGCGGAGCAGCTCATGTCCGATACCTATAAGAACAATTCTTAATATGAAAGGAGATTGATGTCAGTCAGACCGGATAATTGGATTGAAAGAATGTCGCGAGAACATGGCATGATAGAACCGTTAGAATCCTCACAGGTGAGTGACGGAGTCATATCCTACGGTATTTCATCGTACGGATACGATTTGAGGGTATCGGACGAGTTCAAGATATTCACGAACGTTAATAATGCGATTGTGGACCCGAAGAGCTTCGATAAAACTTCGTTTGTCGATTTCAAAGGAGACGTTTGTATCATACCGCCTAACAGCTTTGCGCTCGGACGCTCCGTGGAATATTTTCGGATTCCCCGGAACGTCATAACTATTTGCCTCGGAAAGTCGACCTATGCGCGTTGTGGAATAATAACCAACGTTACTCCCTTTGAACCGGAATGGGAGGGACATGTCACTCTCGAAATATCGAACACGACTCCCCTTCCGGCAAAGATTTACGCTAATGAAGGGATCGCTCAGGTTTTGTTCTTTGAATCCGATGACGAGCCGACAATTTCTTATGCTGATAAAAAAGGTAAATATCAGGGTCAGAAGGGTATCACGACCGCAAAACTTTAGATGAGTTATAAATTATCTGCGGGTAACGGTTGCAGTCAGAGCCGGTCTTATTTAGGCGGCTGACTCATCGCCGACGAAAGATTTCCCCCTGATGCTTAAAATTAGAAACCCAATCCCAAAAATACTTGAGAATTTCCCATCTTTAGGTTATATTCAGCCGGATAGATACGGATCGAAGTTAAAATAATATATAATAGTAACTTAGTTCGTTTTTCTTTAGAAAGGATACTGTTAGATTGAAAGTTACGCTTGCGAGAGGTTCCGGATTTTGTTTCGGAGTGCGTGATGCCGTGGAGATGGCGCACGAAAGCGCCGGGGAATTCGGTAATGTCTTCATGCTCGGGGACATCGTCCATAACGAACATGTAGTGCATCAACTGGATGACGCGGGAGTGCTCGTTGTAAACGATCTCGATAAAGTCGAAGGTGCGCCGGTGCTCTTCAGGGCGCACGGTACATCTACCGATGTATGGAAGAATGCAGAGGAGAAGGGATTAAATATAATTGACGCTACGTGCCCGCTTGTCACACAGATACATGAAGAAGTGAAACAGCTTGCGGAAGAAGGGAGGCAGGTGTTCATAATCGGAGATCACGGACATGACGAAGTGGTAGGAATAGCATCCCAGGTGGACGGAGCAACGGTCTTAAGCACACCCGAAGAGGCAGAGGCGCTCAGGAAGATGAAAAAGATAGGAGTAGTATCTCAATCCACGCAAACGATAGAAAACGTGCAGGAGATTTTGAACGTTCTCGTAACAAAGGCGGCAGACCTGAGATTTATAAACACTATATGTTTTCCGACTACACGTAACCAGAACGCCATAAAAGAGCTTGCCAGCGTTAATGACGTGATGATAATTATCGGTTCTTTTACAAGCGCTAACACTAAAAGGCTCACGTCAATTTCAAGGAAGATCAATGAGAATACGTATCAGGTTCAAGCAGCTGACGATTTAGAGAACGGATGGTTCTCGGACATCGACACGGTCGGGGTATCGGCGGGAGCATCCACACCTGATATTCTGATACAGAAAGTAATCTCGAGACTGAACGAAATCTCCATCGAAATCGAAACTGCCGAAGCGCAGCCGGCATGAATATATTGAGGACAGAGTAATGGACAACGGATCATTCGAAATAAAAGTAGGGCTTGCGGAGATGCTCAAAGGCGGCGTAATTATGGACGTTACCAACGCCGATCAGGCCAAAATCGCTGAAGATGCGGGAGCAGTAGCCGTGATGGCTCTCGAACGCATTCCGGCGGATATCCGCGCGGATGGCGGCATCGCACGGATGTCTAATCCGAAAATGATAAAAGAGATTCAAAACAAAGTGAGCATTCCGGTTATGGCGAAGTGCAGGATCGGTCATTTCGCTGAGGCACAAATACTCGAAGCGTTGGAAGTCGATTTTATCGACGAATCTGAAGTATTGACTCCGGCAGATGAAAAAAATCATATTGATAAAAACCGTTTTAAAATACCGTTTGTCTGCGGTTGCAGGGACCTTGGAGAGGCGTTGAGGAGAATCGGCGAGGGTGCCGCTTTGATCCGCACAAAAGGCGAGGCTGGTTCCGGTAACATAGTAGAAGCGGTCAGGCATATGCGTTCGGTCATGAGTGAAATCAGAGCGCTCACGGTGATGTCGGAGGATGAAATTATGGCGGAGTCGAAACGGCTCGGCGCGCCCTTTGAATTAGTAAAGCAGACAGCCAAGTTAGGAAAACTTCCTGTTCCGAACTTTGCCGCCGGCGGGATAGCCACTCCCGCGGATGCCTCGCTGATGATGCAGCTGGGAGCGGAGTCGGTTTTTGTGGGTTCAGGTATCTTCAAGTCCGATGATCCACCTGCGAGAGGAAAAGCGATTGTCGAAGCGACGACCCATTGGGATAACCCGGAAGTGCTCGCCCGTGTATCAGAGGGTCTGCTTGATGCGATGAAAGGTCTCGATATATCGGAAATTCCGAAAGAACAACTTTTGCAGGAGAGAGGTTGGTAGCGGTAAAACCGATGAAAACGGTCGGTGTGTTAGCGCTTCAGGGTGATTTCGATAAGCACCTTAGGGTACTTTCTTCACTCGGCGTAAAGGGATTACCCGTTCGTAATGAATCAGAGTTTGCTTCACTCGATGCCCTGATTATACCGGGTGGCGAGTCAACAACCATGACACACTTGATAAAGGAGAATGATCTCGAGCCTGTCCTCAGAAAATTTGTTAAAACCAAACCCGTAATGGGCACTTGTGCTGGTTTGATCCTGCTTGCGAATCAAACGAAATCTGAAAAGGTGCTCGGTCTCGGTGCGATAGACCTGAATTTGGAAAGAAACGGTTTTGGCAGACAATTACATTCTTTCTCGTCGGACATATCGCTTGATTTCACCAACGGTACGCCGTTTCACGCCATATTTATTCGGGCTCCGAAAATACTCAATCTCGGTGAGGGTGTTGTTCCTTTAGCAATGCTGAGCGATGAGGTGGTAATGGCAAGAAATTCCAACGTTATAGTAGCTTCATTCCATCCTGAACTCACGGATAATAGATCAATTCATAAATATTTCATCAACCAATTAGTCGTATCGGAGGAAAATTCAAATTAGATGTCCGAAAACCTATTAAATTCGATTAAACTTCCTGAAGGAATAAAGGATCTTTCCATTGAAGAGCTGAAGATTCTCAGCGGTGAAATCCGGGACAGAATCATAAAAGTTGTAACGAAAGTCGGAGGACATTTCGGAGGACCTCTCGGTGCAGTTGAATTAACGGTGGCTCTGCATCATGTCTATAACAGCCCTTATGACAGAATGATCTGGGACGTGGGTCATCAAGCGTATGCCCATAAGATTCTAACCGGAAGAAATGACAGGTTCGAATCTATCAGACAATATCAGGGACTCTCCGGATTTCTGAAACGCGCTGAAAGCAAGCATGATGCGTTCGGGGCGGGACACGCGTCCACTTCGATTTCTTCGGCGCTCGGGTTCGCAAAAGCGAAGGAATTCTTAAATAAGGATAATAAGGTGGTCGCCATTATCGGCGATGGAGGAATGACGGGTGGACTTGCGTTCGAAGCCCTCAACAACACCGGGCAGCTCAAGACGGATATGCTCATAATCTTGAATGATAACGAAATGTCTATTTCCAAAAATGTCGGAGCGGTATCACAGCTCTTCACCCGCATGCTCACCAACCCGTTATATAACAGGGTGAGAGATGAAATCTGGAATTTGACGGGTAAATTACCTATCGGAAAAAAACAGATTCGATTCCTTGCAAGGCGAATCGATGAAGGACTAAAAGCTTTGATAGTTCCGGGAATATTTTTCGAAGAACTTGGAATAAGATATTTCGGACCGATAAACGGTCACGACCTCGACGAACTCGTACCGACGTTAAAGAAGCTGAACTTGATCAAAGGTCCTGTACTCCTTCATATAATTACCCGAAAAGGGAAAGGCTATGAACCCGCTGAGATCGACCCCGTAACCTGGCATGGAATAAAAGGGAGTGGGAAGAGCTCTAAGCCGCCGGCTCCCGACTATCTTAAGGTCTTTGGTGACGTAGCTTGTGAACTTGCCGAAAAAGATAAACGAATATGTTTGATCACAGCCGCCATGAAAGAGGGTACCGGATTGGTCGAGTTTGCCGAAAAATTCCCGGAGCGCTTTTTTGACGTAGGTATCGCCGAAGGCCATGCCGTTACCTTCAGCGCCGGGTTGGTGGCTGCAGGGATGAAGCCGATAACGGCGATCTATTCGACATTTTTGCAAAGGGCGTTCGACCATCTGATTCACGACGTGTCAATACAAAATCTTCCCGTAATCTTTGCGTTGGACAGAGCTGGTCTCGTCGGACCGGACGGCCCGACTCATCACGGAGTTTTCGATTTATCTTATCTATCCACTATTCCCAACATGACGCTGTCGGCTCCAAAAGACGGAAACGAACTTAGAAGCTTATTGTACACGGCGGTAAAAAAAGCGAAAGGTCCGTTTGCTATCCGCTATCCCAAGGATTGCTCTATAGCTTATGATCCGCAACTCGAACCGGAAAACATTAAAATCGGATCATGGGAGATTCTGGAGGAAGGGCAGGAGATAGTACTTCTTGCAGTCGGAGCGATGGTTGAAAACGCGCTGAAGGCACGTGAATTATTAATTGACGAAGGCATCTTTGTCGGGGTGGTAAATTGCAGGTTCGTCAAACCCTTTGACAAAAAAATGATGAAATCGTTATCTCGAGAATACCCGGTTCGTATAACGATTGAAGAGAACACCATCATGGGTGGATTTGGCGCCAACCTGAGAAATTGGTGTTCCGATAATTCTATCAAAACGGAGAGATTTTTCACGCTCGGTATTCCTGATGATTTTGTAACGCATGGTTCAAGAAATCAGCTTCTCGATGACGTGGGTCTTTCTCCGGAAAAGATAACAGAATTTGCGGCTGCCGTACTCGGGGAAAAGGTGAAAAGCGGAGATGTCAAAGAGTTGGTTAAATAGTTAAATCTTTGGACTTCTGTTAAAACGAATAGTTACAGAAACCAAGGGAATTTTATCATGAAGATAACAAGTATCATTTTTATGGCGCTTTTAAGTGTTCCTTCTGCGCACGCTCAACAACCCGATCTGAGAGAAATTCGATATGCAACTTATGATGATTACACGAGAATAGTATTTGAATTTTCCGGAAAGGTTAAGCCTCTTATCAAAGATTTGACAGCCGAACAAAATAGGGTGGAACTGATATTCAGTGCGGTTAATATGACTTCAAAAGTAAAAAGTTTATCCATTAACGATGGCTTGGTCAAGGAATTGTCTGCTGTCGTTATGTTTGACGGAATAAAAGTCTCTATCGAAATTATGGCTGCGCGCTCCACCTTGCGGAATCATTATTTTGAGCAGCCGGACAGGGTTGTTCTGGACATTTACAAGGCTGATGAAAGCCAGTTGAGCTCCGCTGAAAAATTTCTTCAGGAGGGAATCGAGTTTTTCAACAGGAAGGAATACGACGAAGCGATAGCTAAGCTCAGACAGGCATTGAGAATTCGACCGGGATATTCCGACGCATATTTTTATGCCGGTATCATCCGGAAGGAGCGGAATCAGCTGGATATGGCGAAGTTCAACTTTGAAAAGGCTCTCACTGACGAGGAAAAATGGAGTGAATCCCATTTACACCTCGCGGATATCCTGTTAACAGAGAGAGACACAGCGTCGGCAATAAGAGAGTTGTCCAGATACGTAGCAGTGGGAAAATCGGAAGCAAAAGTGATACAGGCGGAGGCGCTGCTTTCCACTCTCACAGGGTTTCCAAGCATTGAGTCTCCCGCAGAAAAACCCTCTGAAATGGATGACGAAGTGTTCACTAAAAACCGGATTTATCTCTATTCCATTATAGGGATATTACTGTTAGTTATCGCGGGGTTGAGTGTTTTCGTATATCGCGACAAATCGGGACATAATAGTGCATTACGTTCCGATAACCCGGGCGATCACAAAACGGACGGGAAACCGATAGAAGAATCCGGCTCCGAACATGAGGAGAAGATTGAGTCCGCTGCTGAACCTGTTGAATCCGAAAATATTATAGACAAAGAGACCGCAGAGCAACCGGAAAAGGGTTCAGGAAATAATGAGCGCTGGCTTAAAACAGACAAAGAGGCAATTGCCGAGGTTGACCGGCTTATGGATAAGTTTGAGGAATTGGAAGAAGATGGAAAAAAAATCGACACTGAGATCTCCGATGTGATGAAAGAGATGAACGAAAAAGACTGATGCAGAACCTGTCAGACGACGAACGACGCGATATAGATGACCTTGTGAATAATCTCAAGCCGGAGGGTATCGAGGAAAAACCGGCAGAAGAGGAAATCTCGCACGACGGATCCAACGGCGAAGGTTTTCCGGAGACTGCCGAGGATACAACAATTTCGGAAGAAGATAGTCCTGAAGCTCTGACCAGGGATAGTTCTTCTGTCGAACTGCTTAAGCTGGTTTCGCTTCAGAATGAAAAGTTAGGAATCCTAAATAAGAAAGTGGACGTTTTAACTCGATTGGTTGAATTGATACTCAGAGCGAATCTTGAGGACGTGGGCTGATGGCGCGTGGGGTGATATGGGCTGTCGGGGGTGGAAAAGGCGGAGTAGGGAAGAGCATGTTTTCTGCTAATATAGCGGTTGGGCTCGCGAAACTCGGCAAAAAAGTCATAGTTGTGGATACCGATCTCGGCGGTGCAAATCTGCATTCTTATCTCGGAATCAGCGCACCGCAGTCGACCATTTATGACTTCTTCCTGAGAAGAGCGTCCACGCTCGACGAACTGCTCATGGAAACTTCAATTGACGGTTTGAAGTTTCTTCCGGGAAGCAATGAGATTGTAGGGATGGCGAATCCGAGATATTTTACTAAACTCAAATTCATGAGACATATACAACAGCTTCAGGCTGAATATATCCTCCTCGATGTAGGCGCCGGAACTTCATACAACACGCTCGATCTTTTCTCAATGGCGGATACCGGTATTATCGTTACAATCCCTGAAAAACCTGCAATCGAGTCTGCATACGGGTTTATTAAGGCATCTATTTACCGAAAACTTTTAACGGTATTTCAAAAAGACCGGAAGCTCCATGACCTGATCGATCAGGCGCGGAATCCCATAAACGATGCCGGGATTCGGAATATTAGGGAGCTGATTGAAAAGGCGGGCCTTGTCTCGCCCGAATCTGTTAACGATTTAAAATCAACGCTTGATTCGATCGATCTTCGAATTGTAGTTAACTTTGTCCAGAACAGCCATGAGGGTTCTGTAGGAATCAAAATGGTGGAATTGGTAAAAAAATACTTGTCCATCACGCCGGAATATGTCGGTGGAGTGCCGTTTAGCGGCAAGGTGAGAGAATCACTCGCAAACCAGACTACACTCCTGATGGAAGACAGCGAAGACGAGGCGTCAGCGGCGCTTGTCTTTGCTACTCAAAAGCTGACCATACCCCGTAATTCGAATGCAAAACAGGATGAGATTAACGCTCAGAAAGAAGAGGCCGCGGTTGAATCCGAATCCGAGAGCGAAGAGAATATTAAGTAAGATTGGCTGAGAATGAGCGATAAAAAGAAATTGTTTGAGGAAGCGAAGAAGAGATGGGAGGAGGCGTATCACGCATCGAATATGCGTGACGCAGATTTTGAGACTA
>JADFGO010000076.1 GCA_022567655.1 Candidatus Neomarinimicrobiota bacterium | reverse complement strand
ATATCTGTCAAACCAATAAGAATCCTTCTCAGATTCCAATAACAGATAATTACCGCTGTAATTCATCAATTTTATCCTAATGTATTTTTGCCTGCCTATGGCTGAACTTTTCTTTCTAACCGAAACATAGATTCCCTTCTTCCCTCCCCAGTAGTCTGATTTGTGGTATTGCTCTTCAAGGATAGGTTGAGGTGAATTGTTATTTTCTCCACCGATATTGAGTCTTGAGAAATGACCGCCGCAACCGTATATCCACATACTCAGTGGGAGGAAAGCTAAGATAATTAATTTATTATGAATCGCATTCATTCATTTAACTCCGAACCTAAAGCTAACAGAGATTTATATAGTTATCAAGTCTAATTGTACCCTGCACAATATAGTTTATAAATTTATTCGATTGAGCATATCTTGTATAAGTGCTGATATTGGTATGCAAACGAGACTAAGAAATACGGGACCTTGCTTTCAGGATCTCACAAAGGGTTTCAATCAGTTTATTCTATAAACTCGGTGAGGCTTTCATCCTCACGTTAAGAACGTGAGCGCTCCATTTATTTTGCTCACACTGCCGACAGTTAGATTAATTAGCCCCTGCAAACATCTTGTACAGGGGCTAATTATAAGCGTTTATCGTGAATCTATTAAAGTATTACTTTGCCTCTTTAAAACGATCTTCTATGTTACTCCAATTGATCACATTATAGAACGCTGCGGTATAATCGGGTCGCTTGTTTTGGTATTTCAGGTAGTATGCGTGTTCCCATACATCAATAACCAACAGTGGAATTACCCCCCATTGAGTAAGATTTTGATGTTTTTCGGCTTGAAGTATCACAAGTTTACCATCAAACGGTCTGTATGCAAGAATACCCCATCCCGATCCTTCGACCTGATTTGCGGCTGCCGAAAAGTGGGCCTTGAACTTATCAAAATCGCCAAAGTCGCCTTTTATCGCATCGCTTAGTTCGCCGCCCGGTTCGCCTCCTCCATCGGGACCCATATTCGTCCAGAATATCGTATGTAAGAGATGTCCTGCACCATGAAACGCTGCCTCTCTTTCCCAATGTTTAGTGAGGCCAAATTCTCCGGAATCTCTCGCCTCAGCGAGCTTCTCTTCGGCGTTATTCAATCCGGTGACGTAACCGTTGTGATGGATGTCGTGATGGAGCCTCATTGTTTGCTCGTCTATATGAGGTTCGAGTGCATCGTACGCATATGGCAATTCAGGTAATGTGTGTGCCATTTTGTATCCCCTTTCTATCCTTTTATATTATTCTGTTTAATTACTTTTTACGATTTGTTCTCGGTCAAAAAAATCTTAGAGTATAACAAAGATGCAAGCGCTCCTCCCGCCAAAGGCGCTAACCAGTAAGCCCAGTGTAAGGTCCATTCTCCTGATATCAATGCCGGTCCAAAACTTCGGGCTGGATTTAACGATGCGCCGGTCAGCGAACCTCCGAATAACGCGCATACTGTTACGGTCAGTCCTATCAGCAAATTCCCCATTTTTCTAAATGGTGAGTTGGGATCGACCGCCACAGCGAAAACCACAAATACCAGCATAAATGTCATTATAATTTCCAATCCTATCAGAGACCCCAGACCTACACCAGCCGACGGTAAGGTTACACCCATGCTTGCCGCTGACGGCGAGTTCATCCAGACCAAGTTTCTCAATAATAAAGATGCCGCAGAAGCGCCTAATAGTTGAGCGGCTATATAACTGGCGGCTCCCTTTCCGTCGATATTGCCGGTTAGAAGCATACCGAACGTCACGGCGGGGTTCAGATGTCCACCTGATACGCCCGCAGTTACACCGACCATAATGGCCAGTGTGAGTCCAAATGCAAAAGCAACACCCAAAAGTCCTATGCCTGCCTGACCGGAACTATCAACGGCTATTGCTCCCGTCCCGATGAACACAAGAAAAAATACTCCGATAAATTCCGCTGCTAATTTCCTAACCGATTCGTTCATGCCAGCCTCCAGTCATATGGTCGGTTTTTAAGATGGTTCGTGGTTTTAAGAATATATTCAATAATATTCCTTATAAGATGGTATTAATTCAAGAGTAATTTATCATAATGTTCTTATAAATGAAATTCGCCACCCGGGCTGTGCGGCTCAATCTGCTTTAACTTACTTAATAAATTTCAGGCGCTTAACGTCGGTTTTCTCTCCCTGAACAAGTCTTATGAAGTACATTCCGGTACTCTGAACGCTGCCGGACGTGGATTTACCATCCCAGAAAACCTGATACTCTCTTCCCGGAGATACCGTCCCGATGTTATCCCACCTGCGAACAGTTCTGCCGAGTAAGTCGTAGAGGTATATTTTCACATCTGATTCGCCGGAGACTGTAAAAGGAATCTTGACCGCCCCGTTCGAATAATCAAACTCTATCCAGTTGTCTCCGCGCAGCGCTGTTTGAAAATAAAGAGTCGTGTCGACTTCGATCTGCTTTTTTAACAACAATCGTATCATCCAGGTACCGCTCAAAGTTCGATTATCCTCTGTTGGAACACTCGATAACGGCTTAAAAATTCCACCCCTATTCACAAACGCGTTGCCTGTCCCGCTGTTATCATCATCGTAACCCATTAGAATAGAATCTGCCGAGACTACTACCGACGTCGGCGAGGAGACCGTTATATCCACCGAACCAAAATCGATCTCTGTCCAACCGTCTATAGCGGGAACAATTTTTTCAGATGTATATATAGCATTGGAGTTTATATCATTTTCTACTATTTCAATTGTTATAGGATTATTATCCCCCATGAATACTCTCGCGGACAACAAATCCGAGGGAGAGGATATCCAGGTAAAAGTCGAGGCTACGGATGAATTTCCGGTGAATACGTAGAAATCAAACTCTCCGTCATCATTTGACAACTCGACGGTTTCAAATCCACCGAATCCTGATGCGGAGTAAAAAAAATCAGCCGAATCGAGTTCGTCGGATACATATGAAATCATGAGTGTTGCGCGCGTAAACTCCGTTCCAAATCCGGTTACATCAATAATCCCGAATCCCGCGGCATCAATAATTATCGGATCGATAACTGCTGTTTCTCTGAAAGATATCAAGGTTGCTTTCATGTTATGCGGGATTGTAAGATCGGTGAACACCTGTAAATTCTCGCCGCCGGCAAATTCAAAGTATATTGACGCAAATGCATGAACGCTCTCACCGATGACGTCGATCGGTAATTGAAAATATTGATCATTTGGTATTATGGGTGAAATGTTTGTGCCCTCATATCCGAACTCGCCGCTGCCGAGGGTCGGATCATCGATTAAATTCGCTAATGTCCATTCATAGGTATATTCAGCAAACGTTTTCCCCGGAATAATCGAGGCAATGACGTTTTCCGCTGAACTCTTTCCCTCATTCTCATCCTGCACAAGCATCCGAATCGATTCCAATCCCAACCTGAGCGCCGTGTAGGTTATCCATAATCCGACTCGGGAGTAATCTATGAGGATGTTATCCCACACCATCAAGCCGCGGTTCGTTTGGGATAGAAATCTGCCGAATCCCCTTCCCGAGTATCCTGTCATAATTGATGCGTACTCGGAGAGCCCTTCGTTCAACCAGGAATCCTCATCTCTATCGTAATTAAAGTTTATCAGGTGCTGAAGCTCGTGCGCAGCGGTAGATAAAACCCTATTGATATTGCGCTCGAGGTCGCCGGGATTGGAATCGAGATATAGTATATCTGCGACGTTTCCCGAAGCCTGAGGATTTGACATGGTAAGTTGATCCGCCTGATCGAAATAACCTGCCACAAATGATGGATTATCATTTTCATCGTAATCATCATTAATATCGAGGATCAATATTATTATTTTTCCGTTACCGTCCACGTCCGGCGGATTACCCATATGTTCAATTTCGAGCGCGAGAATTCCTTTATTAGGATCTATCGAACCCGCAGGTGTTTTATTCTCGAACGCGTCGATCAGCTTGTCGGCATGTGCTTGTTTTACGTTAACATTATTCCATTCGGTGGTATCCACCCAGATTTCGATGCGGTCCGATTCGGCTACCAAAATCGCCCCAAGCGCTACAAATCCTGATTGATCCAGGACGTTTATCCGGGTGAAGAATCGCGCTGTATCTCCTATCTCGTAAAAACTGAACCCACTCTTCTCAAGACTCATCTCGGAGAAATCAAACCTCTGATATCCCTTAGGCAGAATGGGCACGGCGCATACGCCGGGGGTATGGACCGATTTTAACTCTTGCCCCTGCAGATATGACTCAATACCCGAGCATAGTACTAAAATCATGATGAAAATTGATGTAAAGAAATTGTTTTGCGTCATTGAAATATGATAGCAGAACGGCAGACAAATATTTCAGGCTTGATAAACGCTTGCATCAATCATTCATCTTTTCGGATTTCGGGTCTCGCGCCATCAGATCTTCAACTGCTTTATGAGGGTTCTTTCCTTCAAAGAGTACTTCATAAACTTGATCGGAGATCGGCATCTCTACGCCTTTTTCTTTTGATAAATATTTGATCACCTTTGTAGTATTTACCCCTTCGGCAGTCATTGTCATTTCATCTAACACTTGTTCTAACGGCCTTCCCTTCCCTACCTCCTCCCCTACGTGCCGGTTTCGTGAGTGCTTACTCATACATGTGACTATCATATCTCCCATCCCCGCTAATCCGCGGAAAGTGTCGTCCATTGCCCCCATTGTGACTCCCAACCGGGTAATCTCTACAAGTCCTCTTGTCATCAGTGCGGCTTTAGTATTATCCCCGAATCCCGCACCATCAACAATCCCGGCTGCAATCGCAATTATGTTTTTTAAAGCTCCCCCCAATTCCGTGCCTATTACGTCGCTGCTGACATAGACCCTTAATGACGGTGAAAAGAAAGTTTTCTGTACCTGTTCGGATACCGACACGGAGGATGACGCCGCAACTAATGCGGTTGGAACTCCCCTGCTGACCTCTTCGGCATGACTCGGTCCCGACAGTACGCAAAGGTTGTCGGCGGCATTATCGTCCAGTTCTTCAATGAGTACATGGCTCATTAATAGGTGAGTATCCACCTCAAACCCTTTAGCCACCGTCACTAAAGGCAGAATGCTCATATTCTCCTTATTCCAATTGTTTTTTATAAGTCCGGCTGTTTGCCGCATAAATTGTGAAGGAACGGCAAAAACAATCGTTTCTGCTTCGGATATTGATGACTCGATATTATCCGTGATATTCAGTTCATCGGGAAAACTGATACCGGGCAGAAACAGTTTACTTTCTCTATCCCGTTTTAGCGACTCCTCCCTCTCCCTGTCCCGTTCCCAGAGACTAACATTATGACCGCTCTTGCTTAAATGTATCGCAAGCGTGGTTCCCCAGCTTCCAGCTCCCAATACTGAAATCTTCACACTCTACAACCTTTGAAATATTCTAACCGTCAATTTAATTCCATCAACTCCATCGAGTCTTTTTGCAATATTCACCCTGACCATATCTCTGCCGAATGAATATCCGATGCCTATATTATACTTTACGTCGCCCGCATCGAATGACATTGGATCGTTGAGAGGCATTGTGTATTCACCGAGATTGGTCCAACCCGCATCGACAAACGCGATCAGCTCCATAGTAGGATAAAAAGGCAAAAACTTCAGTGGAAGGCGCTTGAATATCGTCCTTTTAAACATATAATCGGCGCTCAGTATAAACGCCTTATCGCCTGTAAATTCTTTGTGATCATAACCCCGTAATGTACCTATACCCCCTATATCAAATAAAAATTGCTCTTCGCCGTTTCCGTTTCGCACTCCGGCAAAGCCCCTTAAAACAAGCATCTGAGGCCCAAACATCCGTTTATATTTTCTGATATTAAGTTTCACACCGGTGTATTCGAAATCGCCTCCGAATATCCCTCCGGTTTTCTCGAACTCAATCGAATAAGTCAGGCTATTCGTGATCATAAATCGATTTATCCTTGAATCGTAACTGAATCCTAAGTTCAGCCCGCTGCCTGTACCCTCTATAACCGAAGGATTCGAACTAAAAATCTTATCCGCTCCGACCAGGTCCGAAAAACTCCATACATCATGTCCGCGGAGACTTTCATATTTCACCACGCTGTATTTGGAATATATCTCGTATTTTCTCGATTTGCGGTAAATCAGCTCGCTATGAATTCCAGTCGAGATAAAATAATCCATATAATCTTCTTTTGCGAAGAGCGTTGAAACGCTGTTTTCCAACCAACCGATAAGGTGGGCATCATTGGTACTTATATCATGAGAGTACGAAATGTTTCCCTCAAATCCTTTAAAATTGGATTTTCGATAGTTTAACTTTGCGGCGTACGTCAATTCTTCACTCTTAAATCCATAACCTGTAGACAGTGTTCCGCGAACCCTGCCGTCATATGCTGCAAAGGCTTTCCATTCAACACCGAGATGGATACCTTCGACCCTGTTATACCTGATCGCTCTTCTCGATGTTGTGAAGGAATTAAGCTGAGACAGCGCTGTGTCGTACGAACTCACTGCAATAATCAACAAGACGGCTGATCTGAGAAAATAATTCATGCAATCTTACCGATGATCACATATTCCTCGTTTAGATTGCCAAGAATTTTGGTGATTTTATCCACCTCCGTCTCACGACAGGCTATTACAAATCCGATTCCCATGTTGAACGTATGTCGCATCTCTTCTTCAGGAACCTTCCCCGCTTGTTGAATCAAAGGAAAAACGGCGTCCGGCTCCCATTCGTTCCAGTCAATTTCAACGGTCAACTTGTCACCTACTATCCGTTTCGTATTCCCAACGATTCCCCCGCCTGTAATGTGGGCGAGGCCTCTAATATTACATTCCTTCAGTATCGGTTTGAGTGATGGCAGATAGCATCGATGAATCTTCAAAAGTTCCTCTGCGAGTGAACTGCCGAGGTCGTCATGGTAGCTGTCCAAATCCATCCCGTTCAGTAACGCTTTTCTCGCAAGTGTGAAGCCGTTTGTGTGGAGACCGTTGGAGCGTAACCCGATCAGGATGTCTCCTTTTTCAATATCAGCGCCGTCTATAAGAGATTCTCTCTCGACCACACCTACTATCGTTCCCACAATGTCGTAGTGCCGCTCGCCGTATATCTCCGGCATTTCAGCCATTTCTCCGCCGATCAGAGAGCATTCGCATTTTTTGCAGGCGGAAGCCAAACCCTTAACGATCCCGTGTATTTCTTCGGCTCGAAGTTTTCCAACTCCGATATAATCTAAAAAGAACAGCGGTTCCGCACCTGTAGTAAGAATATCATTTACGCAGTGGTTGACTAAATCTTCACCTATGGAATCAAATTTTCCAGCGTCGGCTGCTACTATGGATTTAGTGCCTATTCCGTCCGTCGATGAAACCAATACCGGTTGGTCGAACCTATCCTGTGGAAAGAGATATTGTGCTCCGAAATTTCCCACACCGGAAAGTACGTTCGGTGAAAATGTGGAGCGGGCGAGTTCACTGATCTTACTCACTGCTGCTTCACCTGCAACGATATCTACTCCAGCATCCTTATACGTCTGTCCCAATATATCCCTGTAGTATTAAGTGTTTTATGCAGGTAAAGCTGGAATAAATTTACTCCTGATATAATGCGTCAATTTCAGAGGAGAATTTATCTATCACTACTTTTCGCTTAATTTTTAAACTTGGTGTTATCTCGCCGTCTTCTATTGTAAGTAACCGTGGGATCATGACGAATTTCTTCACCCTCTCATAATTCGATATATCCGCTTGCAGTCGGTTAATCTCATCTTCCATCAGATTATATACGCCCGGATCTTTTACCAGTTCCTCGTTCGAGGATACCGAGAATCCTGCTTTTTCCGCAGCGGATTTGAGCGCTTTAAGTTCAGGCGCAATCAGGGCGCTGATAAATTTTCGCCTGTCTCCTATCAGCATTACCTGTTCGATCAAAGGGCTCAGTACCAACATATTCTCTATCGGAGCGGGGGCGATGTTTTTTCCGCCGGCAGTAACAAGTATGTTTTTCTTTCTGTCCGTAATTCTGAGCCTTCCTCCTTCGTCCATCTCTCCTATATCACCGGTGTGCAGCCAGCCGTCCGAATCAATTATCTCGCTGGTTGCTTCATCGTCTTTGTAATATCCTACCATCACATGGGGTCCGCGAGTGAGTATTTCTCCGTCATCGGCTATTTTCAACTCAACGTTGAAGATCGGGGGACCCACCGTGCCGAACACCGGATTTTCCACCAGACCCACACATATAATGGGAGATGTTTCCGTTAAGCCATACCCTTCAATGATTATAATTCCCGCGCGCGCGAAAAACTCACCTATCTCCGCTGATAACGGGGCTCCTCCGGACGCGAAAAACCGGAGTTTCCCACCTACCCTCGCTTTAAGCTTGCTGAATACCAACTTACTTGCTAAGGCGTGCTTGATCTTCAACCCTATACCCGGACTCTCCCCCTCCGGCAGCTCCCGCATTTCAGCTCCTATTCCGAATGCCCAGTTGAAGAGTTTCTTTTTTAATGGAGAGCCTGCTTCTACTTTGGCGTGTACTTTGGCGTACATCTTCTCATATAACCGGGGAACGCTTGTCATGAGCGTAGGATGCACTTCCCCCATGTTAGCTGCAACTTTGTCTATGCTTTCCGCAAAAGCAACTGTGGCGCCGGTTGAATATGCCAGATTGTGTCCTGCCATCCGTTCGAATACGTGACTCAATGGAAGGAAAGAGAGGAACGTATCTGTTTCGTCCACGCTGAATACTCCGAGCGCCCCTTCTACGTTTGAAATAAAATTGTTATGTGTCAGTAATACGCCCTTAGGTTCACCGGTAGTTCCCGAAGTGTAAATTATCGTCATTATGTCCATCTTCTTGACTTTATCGACACTTTCGTCATACCAGTTTTCATTATTCTTGGCGTAATTCTTTCCGTCCTCCATAAGCCCTTCGAGTGAAACGGTTTCACCGTTCCCGTTGCCGTTAGAACTGTCCATCACAACTACAAGTGTTAGTTCGGGCAGGTTTCCGAGCAAAGGAAGGATTTTACCGACTTGTTCCGAATTGGAGGCA
Organism: Candidatus Neomarinimicrobiota bacterium; assembly: GCA_022567655.1. Classification (NCBI taxonomy): domain Bacteria; kingdom Pseudomonadati; phylum Fidelibacterota; species Fidelibacterota bacterium. The sequence continues at coordinate 1,485 of JADFGO010000076.1, read as the reverse complement.
ATCAGCATCTTTGAGTCGGAATTCCTCAGAATATACTCTATCTGCTTACCTATCAATGTCGGGTAGACAGGAACTACTATTGCGCCTGCTGATTGAATTCCGAAATCGCACGCCGCCCATTCCGGTCTGTTTTCGGAAAGAATTGCGACCTTATCGCCTTTCTCTATCCCTTTCGATGCAAGCCCCTGTGCGACTAAGCGAACCTTTTGACCTAATTCGCCGTAGGAGATATCTTTCCACTCTCCATCGCTCTTATACCGCTGAGCGATTCCGTCCTTAAACCTGTTCGCATTTGTTCGAAGCATATCCGGAAGAGATCTAAAATCCATGGCAGCCACCTTAAAAGTGATCCTGGTAACGCATTTGTAATATAGTTGACATTAGTTCTCTTATGCGAGTCAGGGCTTGCCCGCCTGGCATCAGTCGGACTGGCCCTGACCGCTATATGTTCTCAATATAGTTGATATTAATACTGAATTCACTAAATTCATACCCGCTGCCGAGGTGGTGAAATAGGTAGACGCAGGGGATTCAAAATCCCCCGCTCGCAAGGGCGTGCGGGTTCGATTCCCGCCCTCGGCACTGATGTTCACTTTTGATAGAGTCTTTCCCACTCCGCTCTCAACAATTATATAATATGACTTTACGACTAATGGGCTAAGATACTTCCTCACCTCTCATTATTCAAGTGGAAAATCGGTTAAGAGGAGTCCGGGGATTTAAAGTACCGTTTCCTTGGATATTTATTTGTTAAATCGGACCAAATGAGTCTGAAAATAATCGCCGTCGACAGCTGATTTGCCTATAACAATATTCTTGCTTGTTTAAATGACTCTGTCGTAAGTTTCTTGCGTGGATAGAATACACTCTATAGTAGACCTCGTTGTTTTAGGTATTGTACTCATCGCTGCAATTTTCTTAGTAAGCCAAAATTTAATAGAGATGGATACGTTTATTGTAGTAGTCGCTATTGTGGCAGCAGGTGATATGGTCGCCAGTGCTATCAAGAGGTCAGCCGTTAGAGGGAATGATACTGAGTAAGAGTAAGCGAAATAGTCAGCACATATTTCCTTAAATCTTACCCTCCAATATCTAACAGCTCAAGTTAAATCGAACATTCTTAGAATCGATTTTTTAGTATGGCATGTTAATTTCTTAACCTACTGTAAGTACTTATATATAAAGCACTTAAATGATTTATACGAAAAATGACTTCATGCATTTAGGAATATTATTATAACTCTAAATCCCGAATTTCGTAGAAAACAGGGTTACACAATTCAAACTGTTTAGAACAAAATCCTAATTCCGCCTTTCAGCTTTAGTGCGGCGAGCGTTTTCATTCTGCCTTTGGACTGAGTGGCGTCTATCCTTACCGCTGCGGCGGGCGATGGCGCGCCTGTCGCTGAGTTCAAGTCGATGCCCGGCGACCTCGTTTCCGTTGAGTGCCGAAATTGCTTTATGAGCTTCCCCCTCATCGGGCAT
>JADFGO010000075.1 GCA_022567655.1 Candidatus Neomarinimicrobiota bacterium | reverse complement strand
TAGCGCTTCAGTTCAGTGTTCCATTGGGAAACAACAGTGCGAAATCGAATATAAACAGGACCGACGTACAAATCTCACAACTTCGAAGTCAGGTGAAAGAAGTGGTTATCGGATTGACATCCATAGTCTCAAACCTCCATACTCAAATGACCGAGATGGAGAAAGTGCTTCAGCTTAATGTAGAACAGATAAACTCTTCGAAAGAGAAAACCAAAGAAGAATTAAAGCTGTACAACCAGGGACGAGGCGACCTCACCTTCGTAATTCAGAGTCGGGATAATGAGCAGAATGCCAAGCTGCTTTATGCGGTAAACGCTTTTACTTATCATACATTATTCATCCAATATCGCTCACTTACCGACCAACTTTTATGACTATTTTTAGATATTAAACGTTATGGAGCATCATAAATGAAAGCACTTATTCGATTTTTTGCCGAACGACATCTACTTGCCAATTTACTGATAGTCGTTATTCTAATAATTGGGTTAGGTTCCGCCCTGACCATAAACAGAAATATGTTCCCATCCGTGGACTTTGGTCAGTTGATGATCACGACCCGCTATCCCGGCGCCTCACCGGAAGATGTTGAACTCAATGTAACGAATCCGCTTGAAAAGGAACTCGGCAGTGTCGACGGAATCGACCTGATGACTTCGTATTCTATGGAGAATATATCTGTAATCAGCATAAACATTGACACTGATGTAGGTGATAGCGAAAAAGTTAAAAGAGACATCAGAGATGCCGTTAACAGAGTAACAGAATTTCCGCCGGAAGTAACCGAATCACCATATATATTCGAGATTACAACTGATAATATAGAAATTATCTGGATCGGAGTTGCTGGTGAAGTGCCTTACCCGGAGCTGAGAGAATACGCCAAAGGGTTCAGGAAAAAACTTGAAAACGTCAATGGTGTATCTCGTGTTGATGAAAAAGGGCTTCATGACCGCGAGATAAAAGTTGAGGTCTCAACTGCGGCGATAGAGGCATATCAAATTCCACTCAAAGATCTTGTATCTGCTATCCAAGGGCGAAATGTTCGCGCTACAGGAGGATCATTTGAATCATACACAAGCGATAAGAGTATCGTCACATTGGCTCAATTCAGAACTCCGGAAGAAGTAGGCGAAGTTATAGTCCGTTCGACATTTGAAGGTCCTCATATCATGGTCAAGGACCTCGCTACAATTTACGACGGCTTTGAACCTGAAAAAGTGCGGTTCAGAATGAACGGTAAACCGGCTATCGGATTCACCGTCTTCAAAAAGGGGAATTCCGATATCATCAGGGTAAACGATGCCATATTGCAATTGATGGAAGACGAAAGAGATAAAGTTCCTAAAGGAATTGAATTACTGCATGCGTCTGAAAAATCACGATTTGTAAAGAACAGACTAAACATTCTCGCTAATAACGGAGCTATAGGCCTGATAATGGTCAGCGTCGTACTCGTTGTGTTCCTGAATTTCACTACCGCTTTTTGGGTAGCCATGGGGATACCGTTAGCAATGATGAGCGTACTCATCCTGGCGCCGCTGTTTGATATAACCATCCAACTGATATCGCTTATGGGAATGGTTATTGTCATCGGACTGATAGTTGATAATGCCATTGTCATCGCCGAAAATATACACCGCCACCGTGAAAAAGGTAAATCGGCCCTTGATTCGACAGTTGACGGGGTCTACGGTGTCATTAAACCTGTTTTTGCTACTATCATCACAACAGCGCTTGCATTCGGAACAATGTTTTTTATGACAGGTATAATGGGCAAATTTATCGTTTCAATCCCCATCGTTGTCATACTCGCTTTAGGAGTTTCATTTTTTGAATCACTCATCATTCTTCCCTCCCACATTATGAAAGGGATGGAAAAGAGGGAGAAGAAGCGTTTGGCGAAAACAGGTTCAGCTGATAATCCCAAACTCAAAAATGATTGGTTTATCCGGGTGAGAGTTAAGTTTCAGCGACTCATGGCAATTACACTTACTTATCGGTACGTCATTTTCTTAATGTTTATAGTTATGTTGATTGGTGCGGTCAGTTTTGCATATCTGCATATGCAATTTATTTTGTTTCCGGGCAATACTGCCGAAAACTTCTTCATCACGGTTGAGCTCCCTACAGGCTCCTCTCTCGATGCGACTGAAGACAAAATAAAAGAGATAGAAGCTGTTTTAATGGCTTTGCCCGAGGACGAATTGCAGTCGCATATGGCAATTCTCGGAAGTCTCGGCGGAGGCGGATTCTTTACACCGGGTGAAAGCGAAAACTGGGCATTCATAATCGTAACGTTGACTCCTTATAACGAGCGAAAAAGAGATGCCAACATGATAGTGGCGCATCTTAGAGAGCAGACAGACAAACTCGAAGGCTTCGATGCCGTAAGATATAGGGTAGACGCTGGAGGTCCTCCCGTCGGTCGCCCGATCGCCATTCGTGTAATTGGCGCAGACAATGATATGAGAACTTTGCTCGCCGATTCTGTGACCGCATATTTAACGACGATCGAAGGCGTTACGGATATTGACAGAGACGATAAACTCGGTAAAGAGCAAGTCGAGATAAAGATAGACTACCCAAGGCTTGCGGAATTAGGACTCACAGTCGCCGATATAGCCCAAAACGTCCGGCTCGCTTACGACGGTCAGGTCGTTACGAGAGTTCGATACGGTGACGAAGATGTCGGTTTCCGTGTCATCCTCGAAGAATCTACCCGCAATAAACCTGACTACCTTAGCGAGCTGAAGATCCCCAACAAGAGCGGCAGATTGATTCAGCTGAAAGAAGTGGCGCAATTTGAAATTGGACCGGGTCCCTCCCGTTATTTTCATTACGAAGAGGAACGCACTGTCACTATCACCGCAGACATCGCTTCGGGTGATCTAACTCCTCTTCAGGCAACTCAAAAAGCCGTCGACCATTTTGACCTCACTACAGACTGGCCCGGAATGAGATTCGTAATCGGCGGAGAAGCCGAAAAGACACAGGAATCTGTCGTCAGTCTCGGCATAACCATGCTGACGGCTGTGATCGGAATTTACTTTGTTCTGATACTCCTCTTTAATTCAGTGACACAGCCGTTATTGGTCGTGATAGCGATCCCGTTCGGACTAATCGGAGTCATCGGAGCATTTGCGATGCACGGAGAACCGTTAGGCTTCCTGGCGATAATGGGGGTCATCGGTCTTATGGGTGTTGTGGTGAACGATTCGCTTATACTTGTGAATTACATTAATATCCATCGTGAATCTGAACCCGATAAGAAGATCAAACGGATAGTCGCCGAAGGAACCGCTACACGCCTGCGGCCGATAATTCTTACTTCCATAACGACCATCGCGGGTGTTCTTCCCTTAGCTTACGGACTTGGCGGTTCTGACCCGTTCATCGCTCCGATGGCACTGGCGCTCGGATACGGTATCCTGTTCGCAACACCATTGACGCTGATTCTTTTGCCCTGTTTGTACATGATATTGGACGATGTGGGCAGAGGATTCGGATTCTTGAAGGGGCTTGTTTTTAAAAGTTAGGTAGATTTCAATTGTGCGGGTTAGAGCTTTTCCTGACCCTACTCGTTCTTTGGGATGTAGGGGACGCAGATCTGCGTCCCCTACCGCGTTCGCAAATTATTTGAGCAAGAGCATCTTCTTCGTCTGGACGAATCCGCCAGCTGGCGGACCTGCTTAAGTGCGAGTCAGGATTTATCCTGACCGCGTAATCTCTTTCTCCAGGCGTCAGGACAAGTCCTGACTGCCACTAATATGGAGCGCTCCAATGGAGTTCCTTTGGAACATCAACTGTGTTGATGCCGCACCCGGCTCAGCCGGATGCACTCCAAACTGCCACATAACCACTGTCATTCTGAATCCGTCAGCTGACGGATGAAGAGCCGAAGACAGGCGCAGCCAATCTCAACCGGAGGGAGCAATACTATACATATCTTTTCGGGATTCTTCGTCATCCTGCGGGTTCCTCAGAATGACAACGAGTGCGGGTTAGGGCTCGCCCTGGCCGCAAAAGCCATTCACATCCTGCCCCACCTGGCATCCCCGTCTTCCCAATCTCAGGCTTGACTAATCTTTAGATTCTCCATATCTTTAAGGTTCGCTAAATTATGGCGCCGTTTTCGTATGACATTGAAAAATAACACTCAGAATATGCTGAAGATCATTCCTTCCGTTGACAAAATATTAGCGCAGATCGAGTTAGACGGTCTGAAGTTGCCGCATGAACTTATACTCTTCGAGCTGAGGGAAGAGTTAGAGAGCGAGCGGAAGAAGATCCTCAGCGGAGACGGCGCATCGGATATTTCAAAGGAGAAATTAACCGAGATTATCGCTGAAAACACTTCCCTTAAACTAAAAAAGGATTATCTGCCGAGTCTTAAAAAAGTCATCAATGCCACCGGAATTGTCCTCCACACAAATCTCGGCAGAGCCCCTTTGTCGGAAGCCGCGATTAAGCGCATAGGGGAAGTTGCAGGCGGTTATTCCAATCTCGAAATCGACGTTGAAACAGGGAAACGATCCGATAGAACGGAACACATATCCCGTTTATTGGTCTCGCTTACAGGGGGTGAGTCTGCCGCACTGGTCAACAACAATGCGGCTGCCGTATTGTTGACGCTTAACACATTTGCATATAAAAAGGAGTGTATCGTCTCACGGGGGCAGTTAGTGGAGATCGGCGGTTCGTTCCGTATGCCGGATGTTATGGAGCGAGCCGGAACGAAGATGGTGGAGATCGGGACCACCAACCGTACCCATCTGAAGGACTTCGAGAATGCATTAAATGATAAAACCGGCGCCGTGATATTGGTTCACACAAGTAATTACACGATTTCGGGCTTTACGAAATTCCCCGAACACAGCGAGATAGTCGATTTAGCGCATAAAATGAAAGTGCCCGTAATTTACGACCTCGGCAGCGGTACAGTCGCTGATCTGACCAAGTTTGGGCTTCCCCCCGAAGAGCTTGTGTCGGCGGTCTTAAAGTCGGGAGTGGACGTGGTGACATTTTCCGGCGATAAGCTGCTCGGCGGACCGCAGGCAGGATTGATCGTCGGCTCGGCAGAAATGATTGAAAGGTGCAAACGAAATCCGATGATGCGGGTGCTGCGCTGCGACAAGCTGACTTTGACCGCAATGGAAGAGACTTTGAAATTATTCGCCGATGAGGAATCATTGTCAAAAAAACACAGACTGTATTCGCTGTTTTCGGTTCCGATCGACGAATTAAGGAGTCGGGCCGAGACGATAATCAAGGCGGCAGCCGGTTCGATTGAAGACGGTTTCACGCTCACTCTTCGGGAAACCACAGGGGAGGCGGGAAGCGGTTCGCTGCCGGCGGCAGAGATTGAAAGCATTGCGATCGAGATCCGTTCCGAGAGACAGAGTGTAGATGAAATAGCAAGGAAGTTCCGTTCGCTCGAAGTCCCGATAATCGGATATATCCGGGAGAACGCATTTTTTCTCGACCTGCGGGCTGTGTTCGAGGATGAAATTGATATTTTAGCCGATTCCATCGGCGAAGCGCTGGACGTCAAATGAGCCATGTAGTTATAGGCACGGCGGGGCATATTGATCATGGTAAAACCGCACTGGTCAAGGCTCTCACGGGGACAGACACCGACAGGCTGCCGGAGGAGAAGAAGAGGGGCGTCACTATCGACATCGGTTTCGCCTTCCTCGGGGAAAAAGCGACGATAATCGACGTGCCCGGGCACGAACGCTTTATTAAAAACATGGTGACGGGCGTCTCTTCCATCTCTTACGTCCTGTTCGTTGTCGCCGCTGATGACGGCGTGATGCCGCAAACACAGGAGCATCTGGATATACTGAGCTTGCTGAACGTGAAGGAGGGCGCCATAGTAATCAACAAGACCGATCTTGTGAAGCCGGATTGGATAAATATGGTAGAGGAAGATGTCAAAAAACTCGTCTCGGGCAGTTTTCTCGAGGGCTCACCGGTGTTCAGGACATCCGCGTTGAGCGGTGAGGGGATAGAGAAATTGGGAGATCATCTTAAAAGCGTTATATCAGAGAAGTGGGAGAGAGAGGACAGAGGTTACTTTCGGCTTCCCGTTGACCGCTCCTTTTCAGTCAAAGGGTTCGGTACGGTGGTAACCGGCACGGTGATTTCAGGGAGCGTCAAAAAGGGGGATAGTGTAGAGGTAATACCGGGAGGATTCGAATCGAAAGTACGGGGGATCCAGAAGCATAACGAGGAAGCCGGTGAAGCTCTGATAGGGGAGAGAGCCGCGCTGAATCTCAGCGGGTTGAGTACGGACGAGGTTGTGCGGGGGAGCCATATCGCAGCTAAGGGCTATCTCAATCCGGCGACGATATTCGAGGGTAGAATCAATCTCCTCAAAAGCGCCCCTAAAGCATTATCGAATCGTAACAGGGTGCGACTGCACCTGGGTACGGGGGAGGTGATGAGCAGGATATCGATCCTCGGGTCTGACGTTATCGAACCCGGAGAGAGCGGGTTCGTGCAGTTCTTTCTTGAAAAAGAAGCTGCTGTCGCGGTTGGAGACAAGTTTATAGTTAGAAGATACTCTCCTTCGTTAACGATAGGCGGCGGACGAATATTGCAAGTTTCAAACGTTAGTATTAAGCGCAATAACAGCGATATATTGAATATACTTAAAGTGATAGATGATGATGATTATTCCGTAACAGCCGAAATGCTCGCGCAAAATGAGGGGGGTCAGGGTATTACTCCGGAAGAGTTCGGAATCAAGCTCGGTATATCGGAAGTTCAGGCGTCCTCTTTGTTGAATGAGCTGACTTCAGCCGAAAAATTGATCAGGTTTGGAGAAGACAGAAGCGGAACGTTCTACTCTCCGGATACCCTTGAAAAGCTCAAAAAAGAGTTATTCGGGATAGTGGAATCTTTTGTCAGGGATAACCCGCTCTCAACCGGGATAAAAAGAGCTGAACTCAAGGGTAAGCTGGATCTGTCCAACCAGGCATTCGATATTTTAGTCAGTCAGCTGGAAAAGGAGGGTAAGTTAATCGCGACCGCTGAAACGCTGAGCATACCGGGCTCTGATTTGTCAGGGGTAGATAGTGAATTCGGTGATTTGGAAGAGGCTCTTCTATCAGAAGGATTCAACGCACCCACAGGCGCAGAGCTATCCGCCAAAATCGGCAGGGATGAGAAGGAAACACACCAACTGATTAAAAGGATGATAGGCGAAGGAAAAGTCGTAAGGCTTGACGGCGATTTTTTTCTTCATTCCGACTTTATCGATGAACTGAAACTCAAGGTTGAAAAACATTTCGAAGGGCATGAAGAGCTCTCGGTGGCAGAACTGAAGAATTTAACAGGCGTATCCCGTAAATTCGCAATACCGTTGCTCCTTTATTTGGACGATAATGAGATCACACGCAGAGAAGGAAACGTGAGGAAAAAAATCTGATATGACGGCAGAGTCAAATCTCGACGCTACGCCTTTGATGAGGCAGTATATGAAAATCAAAGCGGCGAACCCCGGCTCCATCCTGCTCTACCGGATGGGTGATTTTTACGAAACGTTCGACGAAGATGCAAAGATCGCCTCAAAAGTACTCGGAATTACGCTGACCTCACGGGCTAACGGGAAAGCGTCAAAGGTAGCGCTTGCAGGCTTCCCGTGGCATTCGCTTGACACGTATCTCCATAAATTTATCAAAAGCGGTTATAAGGTAGCGATCTGCGAGCAGATGGAGGATCCGGCGACGGCAAAAGGAATAGTCAGGCGGGAGGTAGTGGAGATAGTAACACCCGGTTCTACGGTCTCGGATAAACTTTTGGAAGAGGGGAAGAACAATTATATCGTCGCTGTCAGCGTCGAGGGAGAGGAGGCGGGTTTAGCGTGGGCAGACGTATCGACCGGAGCTTTCTTTACGGCTCAAATTGACGCTTTAACACTCGATGAAAAACTCCGGTCGTTGGAACCGGCAGAGATTCTTATCCGGGAAGCGTTCGAGAACGGGAATGATGTTGCCTCCTTCAAGAATAGAGGCGTGATGATCACTACTATCGATAGCTGGGTTTATTCTTACGATTATGCATATGAGATTCTGACGGGTCATTTTAAGACCAAAAACCTCAAAGGTTACGGGATAGAAGATATGCGGCTTGGAGTAGAAAGCGCGGGAGCCCTCCTGCACTATCTTCAGGAGAACCATAAGGATAACTTGCGGCAGTTTACCGGCATATCCGTTCACAAAGAAGATTCCTACATGGGACTCGATCAGACAACGGTTAGAAATCTCGAGCTGTTCGAACCGATGCTGAGCGGAGTTCAGCGCAGCACGCTTATCGATGTATTAAGTCGCGCCAAAACCGCTATGGGTTCCCGCTTATTGCGCCGCTGGCTGAGGAATCCGTTGACTCAGTTATCCGACATAGAAAAGCGGCAGGAAGTGATAGAATCTTTCTTCGTTGAAAACCGCCAGAGGGATGCCGTCAGAGACCTGCTCGCCAAGATGAACGACGTTGAGCGTCTGTTAGGGCGGTTATCATCAGGCAGATCGATTCCGCGCGACCTCGTTGCGCTCAGGAACAGCTTGGAACTTCTGCCCCAAATAGAGAGTGTTCTCAAGGAGATGAAGCGGGATGAGGTTCGTTCATTAGCCTCGAGTCTGACAGACATGACGAAACTGACTGATCTTATTGAAGTCTCATTGGTTGACGAGCCGCCTGCCTCAAAATCGGACGGAGGATATATAAGAGACGGATATAATTCCGAGTTGGATGAGCTCCGTGCTGTCTCGTCCTCCGGGAAAGACTGGATAGCCTCGATGCAGGCGAAAGAGCGTAAACGGCTCAATATCCCGACTCTCAAAATAGGTTACAATAAAGTATTCGGTTATTATTTAGAAGTCACCAAACCCCATGTCCACAAGGTACCGGAAGATTTTATCCGCAAGCAGACTCTCGTGAATTCGGAGAGGTATATAACTCCTGAGCTCAAGGAATATGAAGAAAAAGTGCTTGGAGCGGAGGAAAAAATAAAAACCCTTGAACTCAAGCTGTTCGATGAGGTGCTTGAAAAAACCCTCGAGTCGGCGAGCGAGGTACAATGGAACGCCGATGTTATAGCCAGGATAGACGTCCTTGCGATGCTTGCGCTGATTGCCGATAACGAAAAATGGGTGCGGCCCCGGATCGAGGAATCGTACGCTATTATTATAAAAGACGGGAGACATCCGGTCGTGGAAAGCATGCTGCCGCCGGGCGAATCGTTCGTACCGAACGATCTTGAGATAGGCAGCGGGGAAAAACAGATCCTTATCGTAACGGGACCCAACATGGCGGGAAAATCTACCTATCTGCGACAGGTAGCCATAATCGTTCTGCTTGCGCAGATGGGAAGCTTCGTTCCGGCGAGTGAGGCAACAATCGGCATCGTGGACAAGCTTTTCACCCGTGTGGGAGCGTCGGATAACTTAGCGGGGGGAGAGAGTACTTTTCTCGTCGAGATGAACGAGACGGCAAACATATTGAACAACGCCTCGGACAAAAGCCTGATCCTGCTTGACGAAATCGGCAGGGGAACAAGCACTTACGACGGCCTGTCGATCGCCTGGGCTGTAACGGAATACATCCATAACAATCCCTCGGTCGCCGCGAAAACGCTTTTTGCAACTCATTACCACGAATTAGCGGAACTTGAAGAGATTCTCCCCAGAGTTTTCAATCTCAACGTCGCGGTGAAGGAGTATGGTGACAAAATTGTTTTCCTCAGGAAAATAGTTCCCGGCAGCTCCGATCACAGCTACGGTATTCAGGTGGCGCAGCTGGCGGGATTACCTTCCGCAGTGATAGACAGGGCAAAGGAAGTCCTGTACGCTCTCGAGACGCAGTACACAACACTCCAGAGGAGGCGGGTAAAAAAAGAGGGGATTTCCGCTTATCAAATAGGCATGTTCGACGAGAAAGAAGCGAAATTTAAAGCGGAATTGAAGGAGGTCGACGTTAATAACATGACACCTTTGGAAGCGATGGCTAAACTTGACGAGTTGAAAAAGAAGTGGGGATTGTAAACAATTGGGGAACCCGGTAGCAGGTTCATTCGTAAAAACGGCAACGGATATGATATTATTTTATAAACGGCTTGTAAACTTTTCGGTACTTGCGCTTTTGCTGCTGAATCCGATCGCGACGTCAGCTCAGAGCATCGCTAAATATGCGGGTGAATTTATGTCAATAGGCGTAGGCGCGCGGGCTCTCGGAATGGGAGGAGCGTTCGTCGGAGTCGTCGACGACGTAACCGCCGGCTACTGGAACGCTGCGGGATTAGCGTCGTTAGATAACCCGCAGGCTGCAGTGATGCATTCGGAACGGTTTGCCGGGATCGTGAGTTACGATTATGCCGCTTACGCTCGACCCTACGACAACGACAAGGCACTCGGTTTCAGCATAATTCGTCTCGGTGTTGACGGCATATCCAATACGACGAATGCGCTTCTCGATTACGGCAGCGACGGCATTCCCGGAACCAACGACGCGGACGGCACCGAAGGACACGGGAAGCTTGACGAAGGCGAACAGCTGAACGAAGACGCCATTACAAAATTCGGTGACTCCGAGTGGGC